>JANWWX010000007.1 GCA_025057195.1 Leptospiraceae bacterium
TGCACCCCTTGTTCGACCACCCACCCTATGCACGTACTGGGGAGGAAATCCGGGAGCTAATGCCGTTCCACTTGCCGCCGTAGCGATTCTGTTTTAGAATGTTTCACTGAAACAGAGCAAACTAAAAACTTTGGGCGTTGACCCCCTAGATGGGGGGCTGTGGGTCGTTTCAACCAATGGTTGGGTGGTTACTGTTGGCTAAAAGTAAAATAGTTGACACAGTATATTCTTGCAACATTGAAGTAGTCAAAGTGGCGGAAGCCGCTTTTTTTTTGCGATCACACGCCAGATAACCGAGACATGGATGCAAACATAGGGATAGGCAAGCAAAGCCACGAAGACCGGATCCGGGAACTCGCCCACGCAGCACTGCCCCCAGGCTGCCTGCTCCATAAGATTGGTTTTTTTTACAACAACAACAACATGCGGATCGTGGTCGAACTGGATAAACCGGCAGACCCCTATGGTTCGGTCAATATCGGCGATTGTGAAACTTTTTCTCGCGGGTTTGCGGCGGCGCTCGACGCTTTGGAAACCACTTTAGGGACAGATTTTGGTTATTCGTTGGAAGTATCGTCCATCGGCGCAGAGCGTGAGCTGACGAGCCTTGCCGACATTGAGCGCTTCCGTTCCCTGCCGATGCAGGTGACCTACCAACAAGCTGACGGAAAATTGGTTACCGAAATCCTGACTGCCCAAAGTGTCGGCAGCGAAGCCGTGGCTTTTACTTTGGCAGACTGCAAGGCTAACCGCAAGAAATATGGACCAGCAAAACTGCGCCGCGCGCAAGCCGTGCAGTTGCAATGGAGTGATATCCGCAAAATTCGGCTTCATTTAGACATGTGATGCAAACTTATTAAAGAGGGAAAATATGGCTAAAACCAAAAAGGTGATTGCCGAAAAGAAACGCTCGTTCTTTGAAGATATCCAACAGGTCGTAGCCGATAAGGGTTTTGACCGCAAAGAGATATTGGAGATTGTGGAGGCAGGGCTAATTGCGGCCTATCGGCGCAAGTACCGTACCACCGACAATGTACGTGTTGTCATGGACAAAGAAAAAGACGACGTCTATGTCGTTGCCCGGCGCAGTGTGGTCGATCGTGTGGTCATGCCTGGCATGCAAATCCTACTCGAGGATGCACGCAAAATAAAACCCGATGCCCAATTGGGCGATGAGATCGACGTGATCGAACGCCCGCTGGATTTCGGCCGCATCGCGGCACAGGCTGCCATGCAGGTGGTGGCACAGAGGCTACGCCAGCTCGAGCAGGCCAAGATCCGGGAGGCTTACGAGGACAAAATTGGCGAAATTGTCAACGGCTATATTCTGCGCAAGCGCGGCGATACCGTCTATGTCGATTTGGGCAAAGTCGAGGCGATCATGCCGGTCAAACACCAGATCCCCAAAGAGCGCTACCGGGTGGAAGACAAGATCAAAGTGCTGCTGCATTCGATCGAGCAAGACAAAGGTGGGGGACCACTGCGGGTCATTGTGTCGCGTGCAGACAAACTCTTTGTCCAGCGTTTATTTGAGAAAGAAGTTCCTGAAATTCATGAAAAGATTGTGACAATTAAGGCAATTGGTCGCATTCCAGGGGAACGCACCAAGGTGGTGGTGGCGTCAGAGCGCTCCAATGTCGATCCGGTGGGCGCCTGCGTGGGTGTGCGCGGTGTGCGCATCCAGGCAATCGTGCGCGAGCTGGGCACAGAGCGCATTGACATTGTCGAGTGGTCTGAGGATCCCCGTGAGTTTATTGCCAACGCGTTGACGCCGGCGACCCCCAGCCTCGTCAAATTTGATCCCACCACGCGCGAGGCACTGGCCGTAGTTCCCGATAAAGACTTAGCGATAGCCATTGGCCGAGAGGGCAGCAATGTCAAGATTGCCTCTTATGTCACCGGCTACAAGATCGATGTCAAGTCGGAGTCGCAGTTTTCGGCCGAGATGTCCTCGCCGGAAGCACGCCGGCGCTTTGACGAAATTTTTGAGGTCAGACCTGTCGAGGAAAAACCTGCTGAAGAAGAAGGCACGCCGCTTTCGGCATTGCCAGGACTGGCGCCGCGCATTATCCGTATTCTTAACGAAAACAACATCCGTTACATAGAAGATTTGGTGGCGATGGGCGAAGAGGATCTAATCCATATCGAGGGCATTGGGCGCGCTACAGCAAAGCGCATCTTGGAAATTATTGCAGAAAATGTGGAGTTCGAGCCAGAACCAGAGGAGCAATAGCTTGACACTGACGCTGGCTGCTGGCAAGAGACTTTAGCGAGCATGGCAGAGAAGATTAAGCTCACTCCGAAAAAGATCGTTGTCAAAGGCCCCGCCTCTAAGGATACTATTGCCGGTAAACTCAGCGCACAGAAAAATCTGAAAGAACAAGAACAACGCGCCGAGGCAGACAAGGCAAAAACAAAAGAGCCACAAAACAATAAAAACGAAGCCAAGACGGAAAAGCCTGCCCCCCCTCGCCCGCGCACTGTCTTTATCCAAGACGAGCGCACGCTGGTTTCGGATTATGAAGACCACGAACAACGCAAACCAGCAAAGTCAGCTCCCGAAAAAAAGAAATCAAATTTGCGTGAGGACATCCTGCGCAAAGAGGAGCACCGTAAATTTTTCATTGGCCAAAAATCCAAAGAGAAAGAAAAGACTAAGACCGAGGCCGCGGCTCCAACCTCGTCGGTGCCAGCCCGTATCCGGATCACCGAATATGTTCAGGTGGGCGAGCTCGCGCGCAAATTAAACATCCGGGCCACCGAACTTATCGCCAAGTTAATGCAGATGGGCGTGATGGCTACTATCACGCAGTCGATCGATGCCGAGACAGCGACTTTGGTCGCCGCAGAATATAACTGCCAAGTCGATGTCGTCTCCCTTTACGAGGAAACACTCATCCAGGAAGAACCGGATCGGCCAGAAGACCTAGTACCGCGGCCGCCAGTGGTGACAGTGATGGGGCATGTTGACCACGGTAAAACGAAGCTGCTCGATGCGCTACGCCAAACCGACGTCGCGGCCACTGAGGCCGGCGGCATCACCCAGCACATTGGTGCCTACCAAGTCACACGCCCGAAAGGCAAGATCACCTTCCTTGACACACCAGGCCATGCTGCCTTCTCCGCCATGCGTGCGCGTGGTGCGCAGATCACCGACATTGTGGTTTTGGTGGTTGCCGCCGACGACGGTGTCATGCCGCAGACCGAAGAAGCCATCTCGCATGCCCGTGACGCCAAAGTACCGATCATTGTCGCCATCAATAAGATCGATAAGCCAAACGCCAACATCGAAAGGATCAAACAGGACTTGGCCAAACTTGATCTTTTGCCAGAAGACTGGGGTGGCAACACCCCCTATGTTCCCATCTCTGCACTGCAAAAGATCAATTTAGACAAACTGGAGGACACCATCCTCACCCTTGCCGAAGTAATGGAGCTAAAGGCTAACCCTAACAAGCGTGCAGTGGGAACAGTGGTAGAAGCCAAGCTCGATCATGGCCGTGGTCCTGTGGCGACCATCCTAGTCCGCAACGGCACGCTGCGCGTCGGTGATCCGGTTGTGGTCGGCCTTGAGGGCGGTAAAATTCGTGCAATGTATAACGACCGTGGCCAGCCAGTTAAAGAAGCACCGCCCTCAACCCCCGTAGAAATCCTTGGACTTTCGGGTGTACCCAATTCCGGAGACACACTCAATGCCATGGCTTCGGAGAGGGAGGTCCGCGAGATAGTGGACAAACGCCAAGAGCTGGCCCGCCAGCAACAGGCAAAACAGGTCCGCAAAGTCAAACTGGAAAACCTGCAGGAAACGATTGAAGAAGGTAAGATCAAGGAATACAAAATCATTATCAAAGGTGATGTCAAAGGATCTGTTGAGGCACTGACCAACGCTCTCGAAAAACTATCGAATAACGAAGTGCGGGTCCGCGTGATCCTCGGCTCCACTGGGGAAATCACCGAAAGCGACATCATGCTCGCCTCGGCTGCTAAAGCCACGATCATCACCTTCAATGTACGCGCTAATGCCAAAGTGCGTGAGCTCGCCGCCCGTGAAGGTGTCGAGATCAAAAACTACAATATCATTTACCAAGCGATCGACGACATGAAGCTTGCGTTGGCAGGATTGCTTTCACCCGATATTTCCGAGCAGGTCAGCGGCGAAGCAGAGGTGCTCCAAATTTTCAAAATTTCGGGGGTTGGCACGGTTGCTGGCTGTGCTGTGCGTTCTGGGGTGATCAAAAGGCAAAATCCGGTACGTGTGCTCCGGGAAGGAGTGGTGGTATTCACCGGCCAGCTCAAATCGCTCAAACGCTTTAAAGATGATGTCAGCGAGGTTAAGGAAGGCTTCGAGTGTGGCATCCTCATTGAAAACTTCAACGATGTCAAAGTTGGGGATGTCATTGAGTCCTTTGAGAAAATCGAAAAGCAACGCAGCCTGGACGATGTGGGCGGAACAGCCTGAGGCATGCCTCTAAACGAAGTCCGCCGATTGCGCCTGCAGAGCCAAATCCTGCGCCACACCGCGCTTTTTTACCAAAAATTCCCACCTACCGAATCCGCTAAAAATGCATTAGCGACAACTGCTGAAAATACAACCAACCCTTTTGAGCTCCTACCAGGTGAAGACATTTCACGGAAAGTAGGGAATTATGTCACTTTCACCCGTTGCGAACTTTCGGCGGATGGCTCGCGGGCAAAACTTTATGTCAGCATTTGGGGTGATACTGCAGAAAAACGGCGTGTCATGCGCAATATCCGCAGGCAGGCGCCACAGCTGCGCGCCAGCATCGCCCGCAACATCCGCATGCGCCAAGTACCACAGCTGGTATTTTTACCGGATCTATCGTTTGATCGTGCCAGCCGGATTGAACGGTTGATCGATGCCGAAAAAGAGCGCGGTAGTCCATAAAGAATCCCTTTTCCAAGTTCTTCGCTGCTGGAACAACCCTCTCTTCAGCCAAACACAGCACCACAAATACAAGAGCGACACGAACCAGCGGAGGCAAAAGCCAGACTGGCTTAAATTTTGGCGCGCGCAGCAAAACGATCTGTGGCCAAAACCAACGCCCGGCTGATTTCTGGCTCAGTTGCAGCATGCCCTGCCACGGGGACTACCATGAGCTTTGCGCGCGGTAATTTCTTTTTGAGATCAAAGGCATTTTTGACCGGACAGACAATATCATAGCGGCCGTGGATGATGTCGGCGCTGAGGTGCGCAATGCGGTGGGCATTGTTGAGAATATAATTATCTTCTGGAAAAAAGCAGTTATGGATAAAATAATGGCATTCAATGCGTGCCAATGGTATTGCGATTTCAGTAAAATGGCGGTAGGTTTCAGGATCGTGCTGGAGGCAAATGGTTGCTCCCTCCCACTGGCTCCAGGCACGGGCAGCCTCCAAGCGTATCTTTTCGTCTTCGGATGTCAACCGGCGGTAAAAGGCAGCGAGCATGTCGTGCCGTTCTGCGGGAGGGATGACCCGCACGTAGTTTTGCCAGGCATCGGGAAAAATCTGGTGCGCACCAAATTGGTAAAACCAATCGATCTCCTCTTTGCGGCAGAGAAAAATCCCACGCAAGACCAGGTGCAACACACTTTCGGGATGCGAAATGGCATAACACAATGCCAGAGTTGAACCCCAAGATCCGCCAAAGACCAACCATTTTTTGACTTCAAGCTTTTTCCTGAGGAACTCAATATCACTGATGAGATCCCACAAAGTATTTTCACGCAACTCTGCATGGGGAGTGCTTTTGCCCGCGCCCCGTTGGTCAAAAAGGATGATGCGGTATTTTTGCGGATGGAAGAAGCGGCGGTGTACTGGGGTGCAACCCGCACCGGGGCCACCGTGCAGGAAAAGCGCCGGGATGCCTTTGGGGTTCCCGCACTCTTCTACGTAGAGTGTGTGTAGGGAGGATACTGGGATCCGGTGGATTTTATATGGCTCGATTTCTGGGTATAGCAATTGTTTTTGCGTGGGCATTTTTATTTTACTCTTTTGGGCTTATTTTTCTTTTCCTGGGGCCATAGCGCCGCTACAAGGCGGTCCACGCCGTCGAGAAAAAGGGCTGGGCCGGGTTGTAAAATTTCGGCCGAATCGATTTCGTAAATGCGGCCGTAGGCCACGGCGGGCGTTCCAGCAAACTGGGTTTCCACCCACTGGCGGTCCATTGGCTTGCCGCACCACGAGCCGAGGATAATCTCCGGCTGCGCACGGAGTACCTCCTCTCGGCTGACGATGCGTTCGCGTGCCATGGCGTGCGTGCGCTGCGAAAAGACGTCCTCACCGCCGCAGATTGCGATTAGCTCCGAAACCCAGGGAATGGCCGAGATGATCGGCTCGTCCCATTCTTGGAAAAATACGCGCGGGCGTTTTCTACCCTGGAAGCGCCGGCGGATTTTGGCAAGTTTTTTCTGCCATTGGGATAAAATTCTTTTCGCTTCTTTCTCTCTGCCGACAATCCGTGCTACCATGAGCAGTGTGTTTTCTATCTCTGCCAGTGTGCGCTGGTTGGTGATGAGGACCGTCAATCCTTCTTTAATGAGTTTTTGTGCCAACTCAGCCTGGATGTCCGAAAAGCCAATGACGAGGTCTGGCTTCAATTCACAGATTTTTTTCACATTGCCGGTGATAAAAGCACTGACTTTAGGTTTGGATTTTGCCGCTGGTGGCCTGACCGTATAGGCACTGATACCAACGATACGCTTTTCTTCCCCCAGAAGATACAACCATTCTGTGGTCTCCTCGGTCAGGCAGATGATGCGCTCAGGCCATGCCATAAAGAATGCCCAGTGCCAAATGCTTTGCTTTCTCAACACGCTTGCGGGAATCTGGTAGTTTGAGTAGCGTGCGCACGAACTGGCTGGCTTTTTCTCTGGAGAGTGCTCCTAACATGTTGCTGACAACCGGCAGGCGTAGCGTCGGCAAAACAAAGTTGCGAAAGCCCAGACCGAAAAGCCAAGAAATTGCCCAAGGCTCCCCCACAAGTTCGCCGCATAACGTGACTGGCCTTTTGCGTGCCATTTGCTTTAGCGTGCCAGCAATGGCAACAAAGGCGTCGCTCAGTAGTGCTTGCTCGAGTGCCGAGCTATCCTCGCGCCCGACAGCAGCCAAAGCGCTCAATAGATCCGAAGTCCCGATATAAACAAAGTCTAATTCATCAACCCAGTGGCTGGCATTGAACACTGCACCAGGATGTTCCAGCATGCCGCCCAGAACAATCGGTGGCGTTTTGCGATCACAATGCGCACGCAGCAAATTCCGGACAGCGTTGAGCTCATACCATTCGGAAAGGTATGGAATGAGGACAAAAAGTTTTTTTTGCGTTTCCTCGGCTGCACGCACCAGCGCGGTCACTTGCAACTCCAAGACTTTTTTTTCGACCAAAAGAAAACGGATTCCGCGCAGTCCAGGATTGCGCGCTATCAGTGGGTGTGAAAGGAAATTTTTGTCTCTTGAAAAATCAAAAAGACGGAAAGTCACTTGGTAGGGAGAAGATAGGATCGCAGCATATTGTTTCTGCAAGCTGCGCAAAGGGGGCAACTCGCCAGCCTCGCTGATCTGGTATTCGGTCCGGTAAAGGCCAATCTGCTGCGCTTGGCTGGTGTTAGGAGTAAGCTCTGACATGAAATGGAGCGTGCCCGATAATTGGCATTTTTCTCCCGACCGGAGTTTCACTGTTTTTGACCAAATTCTCTGCTCATCCCCCGGATTGCTTTCGATGAAACGGATATTGCGGCGCGGGTTGAGCACAACATAGCCAATATCGGCGTCGAGCAGCACGGGCACAGGTTTGCGTGGCCTCAAAAGCCGGTTGTCACTGGTGGCCACGCATGGAATCTGCATCGCCCGCAACATGACAATCTCATGCGCAGTGTCGCTGCTTTCACCGATAATGATCCCGCGCACCCCGGCACGCTTGAGCGCCAGCACTTCGCTCACGGTCAGGCGGCTGGCAGCGACGATACTCACCCCCGGTGGCAGCTGAAACTCTTGTTTGAGGCCGAGGAAATGGAGGATGCGGCGTTTCATGTCATTCATGTCTTTGAGAAAATGCCGGTTTCCACCATCAAACTGCTTGCTCGGATTTTCAAAAGTAAACTGGCGGGAGACCATATTGATGACAGCCCCTAACGCTGCCGCAGCGGTGGCACCACTTTCAAAAATCCGATTTTTTATCTCCTCGATAAAAAACGGGTCTTCCAATGTTAGGATGTGCGACTCAAGAACGTTGATGGCCTCATCGATTGCCGCCACCTCCTGCGGGTTTTTGCGCCGGGTTTCGAGCATCATTTTTTTTTCCCCGGCAAGCTGCAGTTGTGCTGCCCGCAACGCACTCCTGAATTGGCGGTATTCATTTTTGGGATCGACCGGTCCCTGCGGCTCAGCCAAAAATCGCTCGCGGCGGAATTCTACCATCAAACCCCGGATCCGGCCGGGACAGATGCTTCTGGCACGGATATGGCGCATGCCTACCAAAACCATACGGCATGTTCTGGATGCCGTGAAAATACCTAAATCAACGAGCATGTTCCCGCCGATACCTGATACAGGAGATGTTGCGGCGGTTCGTGTCTTTGTGTCTTACCGGTGGTGTGTTGCTGGTCAAATATCCTGTCCTGGCACAGGCACGGTATTATGCTAAAACAGACCACCATGGAAATAGCACGGAAAATTTCAGCTCTTCGGGTTTACGCCTATACCTTGCTGCAGACCGGCTGCGCTTTTCCCGCGGTGACGAAGTGCGGGTCCGCCTATGTTTAGTCAATAGTGGGGCCTATCCAATCAGCATTTACCTACACGAAAATCCGCTCAAAAATTTTGTTGTTGTGGTCCGCGATGCTGAGGGCAAATCCTTTCCTATCAAAGAAGAGATGCACTACCGATTCCCACCAGACTACCGTGACCCACACCATACCCGCTTCACCGGCGAGGTCTATCCCATGCGGCGTGTCATTTTGCATGGCCAGGAGCGGTACGAAAAGGAAATCCGACTGGATGACTATGCCGAATGGCCAGGCACTGCCAGCAAGAGCCAACTTTTGGTCTCAGCGTATTTTTATCCCAACCCGCTGGGTGCGGAGCGCTATTTCATTAGTTCAGAAAACCAACTGCAGCTACTTGTCGATGGCACACACGGGACACAATCGAATGGGGTGGCCGAAACCCTCCCCGAGCCAGGGATCACTGCCCGCGAGGTAGTCTATCTTGCCCTTTCGGCAGAGTATAGCCGAGACTGGGGGCGTTATTTCAAATACCTTTCGCTCAAAGACCTGATCCGGGATTATCCAGAGTTCTTGCGCGTCTATGCCGGCGTCAGTCCTGAGGAGCAGGCAAGGGTACTGGCGGAGTTTCGCAATTTCCTGAGTGGCCGCGGGGCGCACCGCCTTATCCGCTTCCGTATCCTTGGTAGCGAATCTACAGAACAGGGAAATACCGCTTGGGTGAAGGTGCGCTCCCGGCGCAACGTCGAGGGCTTTGAACGCGACTTTCTCACCACATATTATTTGACGAAAAGGGACCAGTTATGGCAAATTACG
Organism: Leptospiraceae bacterium; assembly: GCA_025057195.1. Classification (GTDB taxonomy): domain Bacteria; phylum Spirochaetota; class Leptospiria; order Turneriellales; family Turneriellaceae; genus JANWWX01. Next base: position 9,537 of record JANWWX010000007.1, read on the forward strand.
GGTATCGAGTCGCGTTTGGCGGATTAGCGGGGGACAGGGTATGACAGACATTCTTTCACAAGATGAGATAGACCAGCTACTAACGGCGATCTCAAGCGGTGAGGCGCCGACCGAAGAATTTGCGGCGCTGCAGACAGAGCAAAAAAAAGTAAAAATCTACGATTTCAAGCGCCCGGATAAATTTTCCAAAGACCAGATCCGCACCGTGCAGATGATGCACGAAACTTTTGCGCGTCTGACAACAACTGCCCTTTCTGCCAAACTGCGCACAATGGTGAGTGTGCATGTGCAGACAGTGGAGCAGATGACCTATGAGGAATTCATCCGTTCTATTCCCAATCCGACAACACTGTCTCTGATCAATATGGATCCACTCAAAGGTTCTGCTATTTTTGAAATAGACCCCTCGATTACCTTCACCATTATTGACCGCCTTTTTGGTGGCAGTGGCGAGCACGCCAAGTTTAACCGGGAGCTAACTGACATTGAAATGTCAGTCATCGAAGGTGTCATTGTCCATATCCTCGGTAATTTGCGCGAAGCATGGTCTACTGTGATCGACTTGCGCCCGCGCTTGGGCACGATCGAGACCAATCCGCAATTTGCGCAAATTGTTCCGCCGAACGAAATGGTGATGTTGATCACCTTGGAGACCAAGATCGGCGAATCGGAGGGGATGATGAATCTGTGCATTCCCTATATCACCATCGAGCCAATCATCCAAAAGCTTTCTGCCCAATATTGGTTCTCCTCGATCCGGCGTGGAGAAAGCGAGGTCAACCGTGCCATGATCCAAGCGCGGTTGGAAGAAGTACAAGTTCAGGTTTCCGTTGAGATTGGGACAGTGAACTTGACTTTCCAGGAAGTAATGAGCTTACGCGTCGGTGATATCATCAAATTACCCAAGATGACCGTAAAAGACGAATTCATTTTTAAGGTAGAAGAACGCGCCAAATTCAAGTGCCGACCCGGACGCATCGGCTCCCGCCTCGCGGTGCAGATTGGCGAACCGGTAATCGATGTCCCGGACGAACTGCTCATTGGCAGCCGCGGCGAAGAGGAAGCCTAACGGCTGCGTTCGAGAAAACTTTTCATGCGCATCCGGGCATCGTCTGAGGCCCGCAGCTTGGCCAATTCTTGGACTAACTGGTCGCGGCTGAGCGGCTCAAAATTTTCATAAGCATGTAGCAATTTTTTGACACTCTTTTGTGCCTGCAGCCCCTGCGAGACAATGATATCGCATAACCGGATGCAGTCAGCTTCGGCGGTATCTTCTGGAAAAATGTCAGAAATCAGTCCAGCCGCCTTGGCCGTTGGCGCATCAAACACCTCGGCGCTGATAAAATAGCGTTTGGCAAACGAAAGCTGGACTTTGCGTAGCACATAAGGGGAAATGATGGCGGGGATGATCCCTAACCTTACTTCGGAAAAACAAAAGCGCGCATTTTGCGTCGCCAGCGCGATATCGCAGGCAGCCAGAATCCCGAGCCCACCACCAAAGACATTGCCGTGCGCGAGGGCTACTGTCGGCTGTGGCAGGTTGTAGATTGCCTCAAACATATTGGCTAACCGCCGGGCATCTTCTCGGTTTTCTTCTTCTGAAAACTGTGCCTGCTGGCTCATATAGGTGATGTCTGCACCGGCGCAGAACGACTTGCCGCGGCCACGGAACCGCACTAACCTAGCCTCAGCAGGTGTGGCATGCACTGCCTGCGTGATCTGCGCAATCATCTCTGCATCGAAAGCATTGTGCTTTTCTGGCCGGTTAAGGATGATCTCAAAAATTTGCTCGCGGTAAGTTGTCTCAACCATATTCCCTCACATCCGATAAACTCCTGGCGACCAACGTGGCAATGGGCGGTGCGCAGCCGCCAGCAATCCTAAAATCAAAACTTTTCGGGTGTCGCAAGGATCGATGATGCCATCGTCCCACAACCGGGCGGTGGAATAGACTGCCTGCGACTGGCGGTCAAACTGCTCTTTAATCTGCTGCTGCATGGTGGTGATGTCCTGCGATTTTTTATTTGTGTCATCAGACTTCGCCGCCTGCTCCCGCACAATGCCCAGCACGCCTGCGGCTTGCTCGCCACCCATGACCGCAATGCGCGCATTGGGCCACATGAAGAGAAAATCCGGTGAGTAGCCACGGCCGCACATGGCATAATTGCCCGCACCATAGGAGTTACCAATAATAAACGTGAATTTTGGAACCTGTGCATTGGCGACAGCACTCACCATCTTGGCGCCATCTTTGGCAATCCCCCCCTCTTCGTATTTTTTACCGACCATGAATCCAGTAATATTCTGCAAGAACACCAGCGGAATTTCCCGCTGGCAGCAAAGCTCGATAAAATGCGCACCCTTGAGCGCAGATTCCGAAAAAAGGATGCCGTTGTTGGCCAAAATCCCGACTCGGAAGCCACCTACTTCGGCGAACGCGCAGACCAGGGTTTTGCCGTAGTCGGCCTTGAATTCGTAAAACTCACTGCCATCGACAAGGCGTGCGATGATTTCCCTTACCTCAAACGGTCGGCGCATGTCGTCCGGGATGATGCCGGGAATTTCTTCGGCGGGATAAAGCGGTTCGCAAAAAGAACTGCGGCGGGTGCGGAGTAAAGCATTGGGCTCTGGTGTGCGCAGCGTGGCCACGATTTCGCGCGCGATGCGCAGTGCATCCAGATCGTCCCGTGCCAGGTGGTCTGCCACCCCCGAGCGGGAAGTGTGTAGAAGTGCCCCACCCAACTCTTCGGCACTGACATCGACTCCGGTAGCCATTTTGACTAAAGGCGGGCCGCCGAGGAAAATGGTGCCATGCTTTTCCACAATAATTGTTTCATCGCACATGGCCGGGACATACGCACCACCTGCAGTACACGAGCCCATGACCACGGCGATCTGCGCAATGCCAGCGGCCGACATCTGCGCCTGGTTATAAAAAATCCGGCCGAAATGGTCGCGGTCTGGGAAAACCCCATCCTGCATTGGCAGGAATGCCCCGCCACTATCAACCAGATAAATGCACGGCAGGTGATTGAGCCGCGCAAATTCCTGCAGCCTTAGGTGTTTTTTGACCGTGATGGGATAGTATGTTCCCCCCTTGACCGTGGCATCGTTGGCAAGCACGGCCACCATGCGGCCATGGACCATGCCAACACCACCCACAGCACCACCACCGGCGACATTTTCATCGCCGTAAAGACCATAACCGGCGAAGGGGGCAAATTCTAAAAACGGTGAGCCGGCATCGAGAAGGGCGCGGATGCGGTCGCGGGCAAAGAGTTTGCCACGTGCGGTGTGTTTTTCGAATTGCGCCCTGCGTTTTTCGGGTGCTATGGCTGACTGCAGTGACTGTAATGCCGCGCGGTGTTTTTCGTAAGCTTTTAGGTTTTCCTGGAATTCTGGACTTTCCTTTCTGATCTGCGAGCGGTAAACAGGCATTTTAGACGACGATGGTTATCCGTGACTGGTCGTCGCCGGGCAATGTGATCTCCAAACTAAATTCGCGTGGCTTCGACACAATGAGCGGCACCCGCTCGACCTCGACCACCGAAGTGTCGAGGCCAAATGCCTTTTCCTCGCTGGGGGTCATCGCCCGCCAGATTTTGTGTAGTGCAATCACCATTTTTTCGTAGTAGTTTAGCTCATTGTCCTGCGTGATCACACGGTCAAGCACGACAAAGCGGAAATCGCCGATGATATTTTTTTCATAAAGAGAGGAATAACGGCTGGTGATATCAACAATGCCGCGCTGTACCAATTCTGTCACCACTTTGCGGAAATACTGGTTGATCCTTGGCTCGACACGGAAGCCAAGTTTGAAATCCACCCGAATGACGTCGTTGGGCACCAGAATATCCACAATGCACGAGCGGGTATAGGGCTCATCGGTCACATCGACATGCACAAACCAATAGATGTCCGCGCGTTTTGGTTGCTTGTAAAGCAGCGAATAAATTATTTTCCATTCTATTTCATACTTATTGTTGGCCGAGGTCAGATAGACCAAATTGGTCGCGTATTTACTCACCGTGCTGTCACGGCTGAGGTTGTGTAGCGTATCGTAGTATTGCTCCAGTGGCACGAATTCGGTGTAGCGATTACGGATTTTGCGTGCCGCATACCACGACCAGATCACTGTGAAAAAGCCGAGCCCCATCACTGCGGTGACCCAACCCCCGTGGGCGAACTTGCCGAGATTGGCAATCAGAAACGAGAGCTCAATGCTCAAAAAACCCAAAAGCGCAGCCATGCCGACCAGCCTGCTATGGCTACGCATGTAAAGAAAGACCGAAAGCAAAAGCGTGGTCATCATCATGTCGAAAGTGATCGCAAGGCCATAGGCGGCTTCCATATTAGCAGCCTTGCCAAAAAAGAGTGTCACGCCAATACACCCAGCCCAGAGCATACGGTTGGCGCTTGGCACATAGATCTGGCCTTTTAGGATCGATGGGTATTTGATGCGTACTTTTGGCCACAAATTGAGCCGGATGGCTTCGGCGATCAGTGTGAACGAACCGCTGATGATTGCCTGCGAGGCGATGATGGTCGCAGCAGTCGCGATGACAATACCGATTGGCAAAAACCAGCGCGGCATCAAAGAATAAAAAGGTGTGAGACCAAGCCAGGTTTTGCCGTCGTTGGTTAAGGTTTGACCAAGCATGTCATAAAGCAAAGCCCCCTGGCCGAAATAGTTAGAAAGTAAGGCCAATTTGACGAATGCCCAGCTGACCCGGATATTGGCCCTCCCGCAATGGCCTAAGTCGGTGTAAAGGGCCTCGGCTCCGGTGGTGCAGAGGAATACCGCACCGAGCAGGAAAAATCCTCCTGGATAGTTAGTCAAAAGGTTCCAAGCATACCACGGGTGGATGGCCTTAAGCACAATCGGGTTGCGCGAAAGGTGCCATATCCCCAGCGTGGCGAGCATCGCAAACCAAATCAGCATCACCGGACCAAATAGTCGGCCGACCGCATTGGTGCCGAACTGCTGCATGAAAAAAAGCACGCTGAGGATGATCACCACGATTTTCACGGTTGGGATGCCAGGCATCAGGTAGTCGAGCCCCTCAATCGCTGACGACACCGAAATGGGGGGCGTGATCATGCCGTCTGCCAGGAGCGCACAGCCACCGATGATCGCAGGGATGATCAGCCATTTGCTGCGCCGGCGCACCAAGGTATAAAGTGAAAAAATTCCGCCTTCGCCGTTGTTGTCGGCACGCAGGGTAACAACTACATATTTAAAAGTCGTAATTAGCGTCAGCGTCCAAAAAACGCATGACAGTCCCCCCAAGAGCAGCTCCTCGGTCAGTGTCTTTCCAGCATAGAGCGCTGAGAGCACATAAAGCGGTGAGGTGCCAATATCGCCGTAGATGATCCCCAGTGAGACGATCAAGCCAGCAAGAGACAGGGGATGGTGCTTGGTGGCTT
>JANWWX010000080.1 GCA_025057195.1 Leptospiraceae bacterium
CCCCTGCGTCCTGTGCGTGGCCATTTTATCCTCGATGCCGCACCACTGGAAGTCCGAGAGGCAAAAGACTATCCCCACGTGCTCGAACGGGCAGGCATTGTGGCCGAGCCCACAGAGCGCCGCGCGCGGATCCTTGCGATGCTGCACGAAGCTGCCCGTGCAGAGGGACTCCAGCTCGTCGAAAATGCGGCTCTTTTGGACGAAGTCAACTTTTTAGTCGAGCGCCCCACCGTCATTGTCGGCTGTTTCGCGCAAGAGTACCTGCGCCTGCCCGAGGCAGTGATCCTGTCAGAGATGAACCAACACCAGCGCTACTTCGGCCTGACCACGACGGCTGGAAAACTCGCCAACCAATTCCTGATTGTCGCCAACGGCGATGCGGCAAATCCAAAAGCCATCGAAAATATCCGCAGCGGCAACGAACGGGTGCTGCGTGCGCGATTGGCCGATGGTGCCTTTTTTTATGATGAGGACCTGAAGCGCCCGCTGCCAGAGCGCATTGAAGACCTGAAGCAAATTGTATTCCATGACGGCCTGGCGACGTTCCGAGAGAAAGTAGAGCGGATGGGAAAACTCGCAGCGCTCTTTGCCCAAAACCCGGAAGAAGAACCTGCTCTGGCACAGGCCGCACGGCTCGCCAAAGCAGATCTTACCACGCATCTCGTCTATGAATTCGACCATCTGCAAGGAGAAATTGGCGCGGTGTATGCAGCCGCTGCTGGCCTGCCGCAGAGCATTGTGACTGCGATCCGCGAGCATTATCTACCCCGCTTCCAGGGGGATGCATTGCCGCAAACCCGACTGGGCGCACTGCTTTCGCTTGCCGATAAATGGGATAACATCTTGGCTGCCTTTTTGTTGGGCAAAGAGCCAACCGCCACGCAGGATCCCTTAGCGATCCGCCGCCAGGCACTGGCTATAATCCAAATTCTGGTGGCACAAAAAATCCGGCTTTCGCTCGGGGACTTGGTTGAAAAATCGTTGCCATTTTACCAAAAAGATTTCCGCGGCCAATTCAATACTGGCGAAATCCACGATAAAGTGGTACGCTTTTTCAAAGCGCGGTTAGCCACTATCTTTGAACAGCAGGGGTTTGACAAAAAACTTGCGCGCGCTGCAATTTTTTCGGGAGCCGACGATGCCTTTGACCTCTTTGCCCGCGCAACCGCCCTGCGCACGATCGCAGAAAAAGATAGCGCACATTTTGCGGCACTCTTGGCGGCCTTCCGCCGGTTGGCCAACATCCTCGATAGCAACAGCACGGGAAATGTGGACACCCAAGCCTTTGTCCAACCGGAAGAGAAAGCACTGTGGGATTTTGTCCAAAAGCTGCGCTCTTTAAGCCGAGGATCCAGTAGTGAGCCAGTGAAACACTACGAAGAAATATTCACCGCCTTCGCCGAAGGCAAACCGGTTGTCGATGCCTTCTTCGACCGGGTGATGGTCAACCACAGCGATCCCAAAATCCGCAGCAACCGGCGAAACCTGGTCGGCTCTGCGGTCAACACGGTGCGCGAATTGCTGGATTTGGACGAGTTGGCATGAGCGAAGACCTACCGCACCAATTTGAATCCCGCTACCGCCGCATCGCTGTGCCGTATGGTTTCAGCATGTATGATCCCGCAGCGACCGCCGCGCTGGAAAAGGCGAGCCGGGCCGCACAGGACATCCTGCGCGCGCATGGTTTTGAGCGCATCCTCCCGGCAGCCATTGACTATCCAGATACCTTTGCGGAAAACCATGAGGAAATGTTTATCTTTAAAGACAACAGCGGCGAAAAGTTGGCTCTACGCAACGACATCACCGCACAGGTGATCAAGGGTTATGTCCGACAACGGCAGGATTCCCAAAATAGCACACTCCGCAAATTCTATTATGCTGCACCGGTCTATAAAGATGTGCGGCGTAATTATCCACTGCCGCGGGAAATTTGGCAGATCGGCTGCGAGATCATCGGTACAGGCGCAGACACACATCTTGCCGATTTAATTGCCCTCTGCCTCCAAATACTGCACAGCGTTTTTGGCTACACCACTGCGACCGAGATCTGTGACGTGCGCCCGCACAACGCCTTCGCCCAAGTTCTCGGTGAGGACTTTCTGGCCGCCGCGCACCGCCGCGATGCCCCACTTTTGGCAAATTTGCTGCAGGAGCATTTTGGTGCCGAAACAAGCGAGGCACAACAATTGGCGCGATGGCTTTTTTATCCCCCACTCGAGGCGCAAAAGCCACAATCCTTCGCCAAATTGCCCGCAACTTTAAGGGAGTCCCTGGCGGCTGCGGAAGATGCCACAGCACCGCTCTTGCAAAAGCTGCGCGCAGAAAGTAAAAATGCATTCTGGCAACCCTTAGCCATGCCACGCAGTAGTTATTATAGCGGCATATTTTTTGAGGTCTATGCCGCAGGCTTAACCGAACCGGTCGCCCGCGGTGGGGTCTATAACGAATTAGTGCGCCGTTACGCGCCTTTTGCTGCGGGTGCCTGTGGCTTTGCCTTTGACCTTCTGCCGTTTGCGGGACCGGGTGACCGCTGATTCAGTCACTTCTGCTGCCAGCGCTGTGGCTATCAAGCCTTTGCTTTCTTGTGCTGCGGCACGCGCATCGCTACTGAAAGAAAGTGCATAGATCAGCCCTGCAGCCAAGAGATACGCCGCGGTCAGCATGAAGGGATGCGGCCCATGCTCTCCCTGGGGGATTTGCCACGGTAGGTACATGCCGCCGCCGATTTTAACCGAATGCATCAGGCCAAAAAATGTCAGCACTGCCCCAATCAGTAGGAAGATGCACGATTCTCGGTATCGCTTATCGATGAGCTTGGCCGTGAACGCCCCCCATACCATTGCGGTCAGAATGAAGCCATTGCCCGCAGCGTTCAGGGCAAACCAACTTTCTTGGTACTTTGCCCCGAAATATTGGAACGCAGACTGCATTTTGGCTGCAAGTTTCGGCGCCGTTTGCGCAAGCGATGTGTAGAACCTTTCGATGTCTCTGATCAGCGGCTCCATTTTCATTTGGGCCAATGCAGGGATTGCCGGGATGATCGCCATTGTCACCGCGGTGGCGTGCTCCTTGGGAGTCGAATGGTACGACTGCTCGACGATGTCGAGCCCCACAAAAATGAAGATCGGTGCCAGGGCGGCAGCTGGCAGGATTTCTGCCATAAAACTGAGCACACCGAAGGCACCGGCCAAGCCAACAAAGATTCCTGTGGCGAGTGTATAGCCGGCGCGGCCGCCCATCGCCTTATATGCCGGATGCCCAATATAGGGAGTCGATTGCGCGACACCGCCACAGACTGCGGCACCCAAAGTCGCGATCGCCTCGGTCAAAAGGATGCTGCGGGTTTTGTACGCATCACCAGCTAAGCGGGCACTTGCGGTGACGTTGATGCCACCCACCACCGTCAAGAGCCCAAACGGGATTGCGATGGGCAAATAATCCAGTGCTGTGCGCATGCCCTCCCAAAAACCGAGAGTCGGCACTGGTGGTGAAAATCGGATGCTAAAATCGATTTTGTGAGGTGGCACCAGGCCAAAGCCATAAAGAATATAATAGAGCACAGTACCTACCACCACGGAAAGAAAGACACTGGGCAAGTTATAAGGCAGTCGGATCTTTGCGACCAACGCATAAAGGATGATGCCGAACGCAATCATTCCGACCACCGGCAGGCCGAAGATATGCTCGAGCGGTACCAGTGCCAGGAAGGTAACCCCCACACCGGCCAGCGATCCCAATAGCCCGGCCTCCGGCACCATGCGCGCCACCCAGTCGCCAAAAAATGAAAGCACGAACTTCACCACGCCAATCAAAAATAACGTGGCCATTCCCACCTGCCAGGCGGTGATGCCTGCAGCATAGATCTGCTCTTCGCTCGGGTTAGGCGTTGCGCGTAGCGCCGCGTTGAACGCCGGGCCGATGACCATCAGAGCCACGCCCACTGTCGACGGGGAATCTAACCCAAGTGGCATTGCAGTGACATTGGGATTCTGCGTGCGTTTGGCCAAGCGGATGGCCATCCAGGTATAAATAGCATCGCCGATGAAAACTCCCAGTGCCGTTCCTGGGAACATCTTGATATAGACAATTTCTGCTGGGATTTTAAAAATCCCGGTGAGGAGGATGCCGAAAAGCGCGAGGTTGGCGACGTTGTCGAACATCAGCGCAAAGAAGGCGTTGAGGTCACCGAGAGCCAGCCAACGGTAGCGGAATTGTGGCGTTGCTTGCATGGCGGCAACTGCAGGATTGCGGCTTATGGTCAACCGAAAAAGTGTGGGAAACCAGGCTTCGGCTTTCGGCGCTACTTGCTTTTCACTAAGCGAAAAGTGCGGCAAAAGTCGAGGATTTCCCGCCAGTGCTGTTCGCCAAGATGGCCAAAGAGGTCATTGTGTTCAGCGCCGGCCAATTCGATGAGTTTGGCCTGTGGGAAGAGTTGAGCGAGCGTGCGCCCGTGCTGCACTGGAACGATGCTGTCATGGCTACCGTGCACGATCATGACCGGAAAAGTGATGTGCTTGGCTTTGCTGGCATTGTCAAAACGGTCCACGACCATTAGGCGTGCGAGTGGGGTATAGTGGATGGCGGCAAGCTCGGCCATTGACGTGAACGGAGCAAAAAGTAGCAGTGCCTGTCCTGCACCACGCGCCGCCAATTCTACTGCCACGCCAGTGCCTAACGAAAAACCCAAAAGCACTGTATCCGCCGCACGGTGGTGGAATTGCCGCTGCACGTGGCGTACCAACAGCTCCGCGTCGGTGTAGAGATTCTCTTCACTGGGTGGGTATTCAGCAGCATAACCATAGCCCGGGTATTCTGCCAAAAGTGTGCTGAAGCCATTTTTGAGCATGTGCGATGCTATGTCTTCGAGCGAACCCATGACCTCACCGTTGCCATGGAAAAATACCACAAGCTTTTTGCTAGCCTTGGCATAATAGCCATACACCTTACGCTCGCCCGGTATTTCCAGTAACTGGCCACCGGGCAAGGATGGCAACACGCGGTAGTGTGGCGCGGGAAAAATGAACGGGCGGGTGAGGCTACCGCGCAGCGACACGGCAAAGATGGTATCCGGGAAAAAAATTAACGGCGTACACGCCCAAATCCATAGTAAATACAGTTTGCGTGCTGCCGGCCTTAGTTTTACCACAACCCCGGACCATTTTCGGTGCAGAGGCGTTGCCAAGTGAACGGGCTAACGGCAGGGTTGGTATAGGTGGAGCGATCGCCACAGCCCAAAAGCAGCAGGGTATCGGCCAGATCCGTGGTATTGGTATTGAGCATGTTGATCAAGGTTTGGGTTGAGTTTACACCCGACAAATTATTGAGGATCGAGTTTGCAATGTAAGTCACCCCAACCCCAGGCCAATTGACGGGGTAGGTGTTATTCCAAACCCCCGCACCAGCCAGCGCTACTCCGCTTTTGAGGTTATCGGCGACACCGTCGGAGGCAACATCGACGACACTGCCCAGGCCAAAGCCTTCGCTAAAATAGTTTTTGGGTGAGCCTGGCTGTGTGGTGATGCCGTGGTGCAGCAACCGCACCATGGCCTCGCGCGCCGAAATATTCGGAGAGGAGCTATTATAGGTGATGGCAAAACCCCGTGTGCCGCTGGTGATGCCGGTGGCGTCGCGGTCAATGAGCTGGATGAGCTGTGCGGCGTTTACTGCAGCTTCGGAAACACTGACAAAGGTCAGTCGGCCATTGTTGACGCTGTTGACGATCGCACTGGCGCCGTCGGCGTGCGGGACGAATGGATTTTCTCCGATGACAACTTTCGCTCCGACGGGACAGCCAGCGCCACCAGTAACTACCGTGATGCTAGTGACCCGACCACTGGTCAGATTAGCGGTTAGCGACGGGGGTGTTGTGCAACCCACTACCTCAACAGTAGGTGCTGCCGTGTAGCCGCAGCCTGTGTTGGTGACAGTGACAGTAGTAACAGCTCCACCCACCACCGTTGCCACCGCCTCTGCACGGCCACCAATTTTGACAATGCGGCCCACGCCATAATTACTACCACCCGATATAGAAGAGCAGCCTGTGAGCGCCCCGCCAGTTGCAGTCACGGTACAAGTGCCACTGACACCGCCTGCCCCCCGGATTGGGCAAAGATCACCCGTCGTGTAACCCGAACCACCATAAAAATCGGTGAGGGTATTTATTTCACCGCTCACTTGGCATGTGACACTGACACCACCGGCGGTACAGGAAG
>JANWWX010000081.1 GCA_025057195.1 Leptospiraceae bacterium
TAAATGAGAACAATACCGTGTTTGTCGGCCAGTTTTGGAAGATCTGGTGCCAAGCGAATCATTGCCTCCGGTCTGCCGCCGCCGCCATGCAAGGCAATGATGAGTTTTTCATGGCTAGTACTTGCTGGATTGTAGCGCACATAGCGACGTTTTTGTCCAGCGATTTCGGTGTGGTGTTCGGTATATTTCCCCCTGCCTGGCTTGGAGCCTAAGCCGTGGCATAACAGCAAAAGGCCGATGGAGAGTAGGCTTGTGAAAATTCTATACATTGTTACTCAGTCTATTTTAGAATGCCTATTTTGACAAGTTCAAATCCAGCTTAGGCCGTCCGTAACACCCAACGATGGGTGGTGTAAACCACATGCGTCTTGTCCAAAGACGGCGTAGGCGGTCATGGGCAAAATAACGCGACGGCAAATTTAAGATTTACAGACCGAAAGCCGACATAAGTAGTGAGGACTACCGGGTTACCGGTATCTCGGGACACAAGGCAACAAAGGAAAGGAGAGGGTTATGAAAAAGCTTCTGATTAGTGCAGCGCTTTTGGCTGTGTCTGTTACCCTGCTTTTCGCGCAACCGGCGAAGCAGCCTGCAGCACCGGCCAAGACAGAGCCAGCAAAGACAGAACCTAAAAAGGAAGAAAAAAAGGATACACCAGCCGACGAAAGGGAAGCAAAATGGTACAATCCGGATTACCGGCCATACGTTGCTTCCTTTGATGAGCTTTACAAGCTGGGTGATGACTTCGCCAACAACAAGTTCCGTTTGGCGTTGTCGAATTACCAGACTGGTCGCTCGATCCTCGACAAGATGCGTGAGGAAGTCCAGCGCAACAAAGAGGAATGGGCCGACGCCAAGTATCTGAACGAAAAATGGTATTGGCAGACCATCGACCGCAAGATGCGGGAAGAGCGCATCCTGCAGGAAAAGAAAAATAAAGCCAAGATTAAAGCAGTGACCTATTTTACCCGTGCGATCAACCACCTCGATGAAATCCAGAACCGTGCGTTCCGCGAAAAACAAGAAATGAAAGAACTGACCGCAGCGGTGTACCGTGACTGGATCATCGCCCAATATGACCTGGGTAACCTCCCACAGACCATTGACCTCCTGGAGCGTTATCTCAAGATCGATCCGGTGTATGAACAAGAGATCTCACCGCACAAATACCTGGCCTCCGCCTATGGCTTCAAAGAAGCAGTGGCTGAAAAGTACGGCAAGGCCACAGAGGCAGAAATTATTTTCTACAAGAAAAATAAAAACAAACACCTATTGCGCGCAGCCGAGCTCAAGTACAAAAAAGACTCACCCGAATACGAGCACATACTTGAGTTGGTCAACCGCGACGAGATCATCGCAACGAAACCTGCTCCGTAACCTCGAGGGAACGTTGCCAATGTCCGAAAGCCCCGCGCAAGCGGGGTTTTTTATGCCATTTCTTTAGCGCGCCGGCGGGACTCGAGCGCCACTAACAGTATGTCAATGTCAGAGGGATCGACGCCACTGATGCGCGCTGCCTGGCCGATGGTGCGCGGCCGGATTTTTTTGAGTTTTTGCCGTGCCTCAAACTTGATGCTATCAAGCGAATCGTAATCAAAATCATCGGGAATGGGCCGTTCGGCCGCATGCAGTCTGCGTTCGTTGCGCACTGCTTCACGCTCAAAATAGCCCTCATACTTGATTTCCATCGCCAGGCGCAGCTCTTCGTCAACGCTGATTTCGGGCAGCGCCGCTATTTCCCGCAACTCGGCAACTACTGCCTGGATTGCCTCTTCACTGAGCTGTGGCCGGCGCAGGATGGCGACATAAGGTGTGCCTCTCGTCACTGAAACACCAACGCTTTCAAGCTTTTGCTCCAACGCTGCGCTACATTTGCTGACTGCGGCTGCCTTTTTATAGCGCTCGTAGCGTTGGTATTTTTCTCGGCAGATAGCCATCAAGCCATTGTCCACCCCCAGCTCTGCAGCGTAGTGCATCAACCGGAAATCGGCATTGTCCTGGCGCAAAAGCAGGCGGTGTTCGGCGCGCGAGGTAAACATGCGGTATGGCTCATCGACACCTTTGGTGACCAGATCATCAATGAGCACACCGATATAGGCTTCGTCACGGCGCAGGATAAATTCTCCCCGCCCCTGCGCGCGGTAAATGGCATTGTAGCCAGCAATAATGCCCTGCGCTGCAGCCTCTTCATAGCCAGTGGTACCATTGATCTGCCCGGCGAGGAAGAGCCCCTCCACCTTTTTGGTTTCGAGCGTTGGATAAAGCTCGGTTGGCTGGATGAAATCATATTCCACAGCATAGCCGGGCCGTACGATGCGTGCGTGTTCAAGCCCTGGAATCGAGCGTACAATTTCCCACTGCACGTCCTCAGGTAGGCTAGTTGAAATCCCGTTGGCATAGACCTCGTGCGTGCGCAGTCCCTCGCGTTCCAAAAAGATCTGGTGGCGCTCCTTGTCGGCAAAGCGCACTACTTTGTCTTCAATCGATGGGCAATAGCGCGGGCCGATGGACTGGATTTTTCCAGAATAAAGCGGGGAGCGTGGCAGCGCGTTGCGGATGATTGCATGGGTGGCCGCAGTGGTGTAGGTGATATGGCAATCAATCTGCGGTTGCCACGGCAGGCTTTTTTGGTATTCAAAGCTAAAACTAAAAGGCTGTGGGACCGGATCGGGCTTTTGCACCTGCATCATGGAATAGTCGATCGTCTCACCATGTAGCCGTGGTGGTGTTCCGGTCTTGAGACGGCCGAGCACAAAACCAAGCCGGATGAGCGAAGGCGAAAGTTCCTGCGCGCTTTTGTCGCCATAACGGCCGGCAGCAGTTTGGAACTCGCCGACGTGGATCAACCCGCGCAGGAAAGTGCCTGTCGTCAGGATCACCATTGCAGCCTCGATTTCCAACTGACGCTGCGTCACGACACCACACACACGGGGCCGCAGCGGCGGCTTACCCTCGGTGATGATGTCGGTGATGCTGTCTTGTAGCAGGTCTAAATTGGGGGTGGACTCCAAAATGAATTTCACTTCGTTTTGGTAGAGCTTTTTATCTGCCTGCGCGCGCGGCCCCCACACTGCCGGGCCTTTGGAACGGTTGAGCATTTTGTAATGGATTCCGGTGCGATCGGTGGCAATGCCCATCAGCCCGCCCAGCGCATCGATTTCACGCACCATGTGGCCTTTGGCGATGCCCCCAATCGAGGGATTGCAACTCATTTGGCCAATGCTGTCGAGTGACATGGTGACCAAAAGTGTTTTGAGCCCAGCCTTGGCACAAATATGCGCGGCCTCAGCCCCAGCATGGCCACCCCCGACGACAATCACATCGTAGCGCCGAGGATAGCGGAAAGTGGCTACTTTTTGCTCCACGCTTGCAGGATATTGTTAAAAGACAGCGGGAAAAGCCTTTTGCAATTTCCGGTTTTCAAATTGTCAGCAATAGTTAAAAAAGCCTGTGGTCGCAGAGGGGAAGCCGCCAGAAGAAAAGGTAGCGGTATGTAATGACACCATTGTGCGGCGTAAGACGCGTACGGTACGGGTCGGCAATGTCTTCGTCGGTTCCGGCCATCCGATCCCCGTGCAGTCGATGACCAAGACCAAAACGGCTGACTGGCGCGCGACGGTGGAGCAAATCCTGCGTTATGAGGAAGCCGGCTGCCAGATCGTGCGTGTCACAGCTAACGACGAGGAGGCCGCTCTCGCACTCAAAAAAATCAAACAAAATATCCATATCCCCTTGGTGGCGGATATCCACTTCCAGCACAAACTCGCACTGATTGCCCTCGAAAGTGGGGTGGACAAAATCCGTATCAACCCTGGCAATATTGGCAACCGGCAAAAAATCGCCGAAGTCCTGCGTGCCTGTAAAGACCGTGGTATTCCCATCCGGATCGGGGTCAACGCCGGCTCGCTCGAAAAAGACATCTTGCGCAAATATGGCTATCCTACATCCGACGGCATGGTCGAATCGGCACTGCGCCACTTAGAAATCTGCGCGGAACACGACTTCCACGATGTCGTGATCTCGCTCAAATCGAGCGATGTCTTCATGATGATGGAAGCCTATCGCAAAATGGCCAAGCTCACCGACTGCCCATTCCATCTGGGGGTTACCGAAGCTGGCACCCCATGGCAGGGAACGATCAAATCGGCGATTGGCATCGGGGGGCTCTTGGCCGAGGGGATTGGCGACACCATCCGTGTCAGCCTCACCGGCGATGGTGTGGAGGAAATCAAAGTTGGCCGTGAAATCCTGCGTTCGCTGGGACTGGTCAGCTTCGGAGTTACCCTGGTTTCTTGCCCCACCTGTGGCCGGCTCGAGGTCGATCTTTTCCGCATTGTGCAGGAAGTCGAAAAGGCGGTCGCGCAGGTCAAAACACCCCTCAAGGTTGCCGTCATGGGCTGCCTGGTCAATGGACCCGGCGAATCGAAAGAGGCCGATAT
The DNA here is from genome assembly GCA_025057195.1 of Leptospiraceae bacterium. Classification (GTDB taxonomy): domain Bacteria; phylum Spirochaetota; class Leptospiria; order Turneriellales; family Turneriellaceae; genus JANWWX01. Next base: position 4,440 of record JANWWX010000081.1, read on the forward strand.
CGGCATTTCCGCCGGCGCGGGCTCAGCGATCCTTTATGTCAAAGGCGAAAGCCGTGGCAAGATCCGCGAAGAAGAAATCGTCCCCCGGCTACTCGAAGAAATCGCACGGCTGGAAAAAGAAAAATCAGCGCTGTGACCACTATAACTGCCGATGCGTGCCATCGCAAAACGGCGGTTTGCCAGTTTGCTTGCACTGGCAGAGCCAGTGAGTTCCGCTTTTTTCCGCAGTAAACTTGAGCGGTGCAAACTTTTTTTCTCCCTCTGGCAAAGACTTATTCAACGCATTGTGAGAACCATCGCAAAAGGGCTGTTTTTGCGAATGGCCACAGGAACACCAAAAATAGCTTTTGCCAGCTTCCAGTTCAACCTGCGCGGGTTGTTTTGCTGCAATGTGTGCTGCCATATTTTCCCCCTTTTTTGTAGATTTATTGGATGCTTTTGTGGTGAAAACTCTTTCTGCTAAAAAGTATCCGCCGGCACGCGCACAAAACCTTCCATCAAAACACGCGCACTGCGGCTGAGGATTGCCTTGGTCACCAGCCATTCGCCACCTCGCTTCTCGGCGGTGGCGCCCACGCGCAGTGTTCCCGAGGGGTGGCCGAAGCGCACCACCTCACGTGGTTTGCCGCCTGCTGCTTCTGACACCACCGTGCCGGGAATCGCCGCTGCAGTTCCAATGGCCACTGCGCAGGTGCCCATCATTGCATGGTGTAGTTTTCCCATCGAGAGGGCGCGTACGTTGAGGTCGATGTCTTCGGCCCGGATTTTTTTGCCGCTCGAGGCAACATAGTCGCGCGGCGGGGCGACAAACGCGATTTTGGGTGTATGCTGACGGGATGCAGCCTCTGCCACGTCTTTTATCAATCCCATTTTCACGGCGCCATACGCACGGATTTTTTCAAAACGGGCCAACGCTTCCGGGTTATTGTTGATGTCGGGCTGTAATTCGGTGCCTTGGTAGCCGAGCTCAGCGGCGTTGAGGAAAATTGTTGGAATACCAGAATTGATGAGCGTTGCAGAAAAACTGCCGATGCCCGGTACGTCCAACGTGTCGCGCACGTTGCCGGTGGGAAAAAGGCTACCCTCCTCAGCCGCCGGTTCCAAGAATTCCAGCGCTATTTCGGCTGCGGGAAAGGCCACACCATCCAATTCAAAATCTCCCATTTCTTGCACCGCACCGCCTGCGATCGGCACATGCGCGATGATCGTCTTGCGGATATTAGCCTGCCAGATGCGGACAGTACAAATTCCATCTTGTGGGATGCGCTCTTTAGGAAGAAAGCCATGTGCGATGGCAAAAGGCCCCACCGCAGCACTGAGGTTGCCGCAGTTGCCGCTCCAATCGATGAAGGGTTTGTCAATCGCGACCTGGCCAAAAAGATAGTCCACATCATGGCCGGGCTCACTTGCCGGCGCAATGATGACTACCTTGGATGTGCTGGAGGTGGCGCCACCCATGCCGTCGATGTGTTTCTCGTAGGGATCAGGACTACCAACCACACGCAAAAGTAGAGCGTCGCGTGCTTTGCCAGCAACCTGGCAGCGTTCGGGCAAATCCGCCAGGCGGAAAAATACCCCCTTGCTGGTGCCCCCGCGCATGTAGGTTGCGGGGATACGCAGTTGTGGTAAATACGCCATAGCGCCGCATCCACTCCGCAAAACAGCCTGCACAGCGTTTATAGCATGAGGGATTTGGCTGTGCGGCGTGTGCACGAATTGTTTTCTGCTGCGTGCGCCGGTTTTTGGGTTATT
>JANWWX010000082.1 GCA_025057195.1 Leptospiraceae bacterium
TGAGGCCAACGTTAAAGCCCAGGCTAAACCTCTTTGCCCCACCGCTCGCTGCAGCCGGTGCACTCGCTGCTGCTGCCGGAGCTGCCGGTGCTGGTGCAGCCACGACCGGTGCCGGAGGTGGTGCTGCAGGGGCTTTCGCAGGTTCTGCTGGTGCTGCAGGCGCTTTAGCTGCCTTTTTCTGTGCCGAGATGGTGCCGGCTACAGCCAAGGCCGCAAAAACAGTTATCCATTTTTTCATAGATTCTCCTTTTTGCTGAGTTTTTGGTTTAATTGGTCCTGTGGCTGGATATGGGCCAAAAAACGGCGCGGAATAACCACCGTCCTGCCGCTACCTACCACAGTGGCCAAACTTTAGCTTGGCAAGACAATTTGGCAACTTTTTTTTTGTTGGCGAAGTGTGCAACCCGAGAACATTTGTCACACTCTGTTAAGGCGTTTTTCTTGGGAATAGGGCTGCGGCGAGTAACAGGATGCCCGTAGCTTTTTAAAAAATTCCTAAGAATAACACAACAAAGACTAAAAATCCCCCTGCATCTATAAAGAGCCTTCTTGGCCTGCAAGGCAGGTCGCTTGAGTGTCACCTATCTCACCGGGTTGTACAAAAGGGGATTGTATATTCAAGTAACCACCCAAGCAAAGTGCTGTTCAGTTTCCACACCACCTCTAATATTGAATTTAGCCGAAGATGGGATATTTCTGGAGCCGAAGTTCTGGACTCCGAAGACCGAGGCCTAATAATTAGTCATTTCTTTTTAAAAGCAAAATGTGGAGTGTTTCAAGGTATATTAACGCGGAATTTTTACAATTTTCACCGGAATTTAATAACCAATGCCAGGGAGCTACGTGTTAAACCCAGCTATGCACAAAGTGGCGCAGGAGCTCGTGCCAAGTTAAAACTGGTCGCATGAAGAGCAATGCAGTCAGCAGTGTCATCAGGCATGCCAACGCGAGTATGGGGGCAACCGCTTCGTGCAGCGCATCGCCGACCATGTCTGCCTGGCTCAGGGCTTGAAGCTGCATGCTGCGCCGCGACACTTCGCTATCCGCCTCACCAGCATGCCGGGCGCTGGAAAGTGCTGCCCCGGTGGTATGCCAGCTGGTTGCGCCCAGAAAACTGAAAAAGCCAAAACCGATCAGATAGCCAGTTAGGCCATGGCCCCCGCCCAAAAGGCAAACGGCCAACGGCAATAACACCACCCCCAAAAGTAAAGGCAACAATTTTCGGTTGAGATAAAGAAGGCCGAGGGAGCAAAGTCTGGCCACATCGGGTTCTGCCTGCTGTGCCACCAGGCCAGGGATTTCGCGGAACTGCCGACCGGTTTCCTGCACCAACCGTGGCCCCAGGTTGAGCACTAACTCGCTGCCGCGCGCTGAAAGATAAAACACCGCAATCCCACCGAGGAGGATGGCTGCCGTTTCGGTCAAACGCCCAAAAAAAGCCGCAGGCGCACCTTGTGCCGAAAGTTCTGAATAGACCAAGACGACCAAAATTGTAAGTGCTGAATAAAACACCTTGGCCTCTAAAGCGTAAGACGGCATCGCGACACTGCGCAGCACCCGGAATTTCTCCAATTTACGCAGCTCTTCTTCGCTTCGCCCAGCAAGCCGCAGCCGCGGAATGGCATAGGCGGAAAGCGGCATCACGAGCGAAACTGCCTGTAGCACCGGAAATAGCGAAAGCATCGCGGCCAGCGCTAACGCCACTGAAAAAAGTCCGTGCCAATAGCGGATTTCCCCCTGTTCGTCGAGGGTACCCAAAAGGTATGCCAACGCCATTGTGCCAGCGACAATCAGCGCGGGAATGGCAGCACCGCGCATGCCGGCTGCTAAACCGCGGTGGACGACTACCGACACAGCACTGGCTGCTGCCGAAATCAGGCCACGTGCAACCCGGTGGTTTTCGGCAACAAAAATCGCCGAATAGAGGCTGAGCAAAAAAGGGGTAAGCCCACCTAAGACCACAATCCAAAAATACTTGATATGCCAGCGGTGGTGAACTACCACAACGAGATAAAAGGAAATTGTAGTCACGCAAAGCGCGGTCAAATAGCCGGCCCGAATGTTCCAAAGAAAGGTTTCCGGGGAAACCTTATCTTTCACCCGCAGCACGATCAGGGCAGGAATCGCTGCTGCAGCCCCAATTGCCATTGTAAAAGGCAAAAGCAATGCTAAGTCTTTGGCCAGCTTTTGGCTAATTTGGTACCCGACGCACAGCGCGGCACCGGCCAGAGCAAGGTATTCCTGGTGGTAGAAAAGGAAACGGTTTCCGGCGGACAGCAGTTGGCGCAGCCGCCACAGCGGGTTATGCTCCCCCGCCAAGGGCAGCAAGGCTTCCTGGCTACGCAAAAGTTCATAGCCGTAGTCCGCACTGCGCGCTAAAAGCGCTGTCGAAGAGCGAAACCAGAGCAGTGCTGAAGACACGGCAAAAATTGGCAAAAGGCACAGTTCCTGCGGCATGCGCAATTTTATGGCTGCAAGATGGAAACTAACAATACCAGCAGAAATGACTAAACCCCAAAATGCACCAGGATAAAGAAAAAATCGGAAAAGGCGGCTGGTATTTTCCCGTTGCAGCTCCCCCGTACGGAAAAGCATTTTGGTGAAAAGCGCACGCGCCAGCCAAAGCAATACACAAAAAAAGAGGATGAACGCTGAGGCCAGCAAAAGGGTTGCTGCTGTTTTTTCCCCGAAAGCAGGAATCGGCCAGAAAACCAATGCCACCAAACTTAATAAAAACACGAATAGAGCAAGGGCTCCGCTTTGCCTTATTTGTTTCGCCAGGAGCGTTTTTTCAGTTTCAGGTAAATTCCAACCAGGCTTTTTTTCAGGCGGCTTTTTTAGGATTTGGTAAAAAGCCAAAAGGGCCGCAACCACCGCTGCGATGAGGGATACATAGGTCACTGGATAAAACACCGGTTTCCGGTTTGTTTTTCAGCCGTTGCGTAAAGCGGATTTAGCGACCACGTAAAAAGCGCAAATAAAGTTTTGCTACCTCCTGCGGCGCTTCTAGGTGTGGATAGTGGCCACAATCGGGTAGGATTTTAACCCACGCATCTTTGCGCTGCTCGGCAAAAGCCATGGCTAAGTGTTCGCCCGAGATGGGATCAACCGCACCGTTGATCATCGCCAGCGGGACTCGTGTTTTTTCAAGTGCCCCCACCCAACGCGCACGGTTCTTGCGCCGCTCGGGCATGTACTGCATGAGCTTTGGGATGGCCCGCCGGCCATTGTTATATTCCACAAGTTGCCAGAGAATTTCGATTTCTTCGCCGCTGGCCTTTTTTTGGCCAAAAATGCGGTTGAAAGCTTGGCGCAGCTTGTTTTTATTCCATAACTGCGCCAGGACTGGACCGAGCGGCGACAAAAGCAGGCGCTGCACCCAAAGCGGGCGGTGGTGTTCGGGATAAAGCCCGCCATTCAAAAAACAAACTGAAAGCAGCTTGCGCCGATCATGGCCATGTCGTGCCAGCAACTCCTGCGCCACACTCACCCCATAGTCATGCGCCAAGATGTGGCATTTTTTAACACCGCAGTGGGAAAGCACCGCCTCTGCCAAATCCGCCTGCTCAAAAACCGAATAGCGATGCCGCGCTGGTTTATCCGAAAAACCCAAACCCAAAAAGTCAAAAGTAAGCAGGCCAAAATGGTGTTTTAGCTTAGGCCAGATATAACTAAAATCCCACGAGGCGCTGGGAAAGCCATGCAGAAGCAGGATCGTCGGGGCATTGCGTTTAGGGCTATAACGATAAAAAATACGGTGGCCATGGAAATCCAGGAACCTTCCAGACGAAAACCAGAGCTCAAGCAGCGGATGCATCGGCAGCACGCAAAAGATCAGTCAGCCTAATCGGCTGCGGTAGCTGCGACAGTGCAGCCACTGCCCCCATCATCGCGCCGGCAATACCAGGTGTGGAGGCATCAGCACCCGTGAGGTACAGATTTTCAATCGGTGTGCGCGGGTTACACCAGGGGGACTTTTGGGAAAGAAAGCGCTCTGGTACACACGGCACACCGTAGATACCTCCCAGCGGATGGCCAGTGAAATACTCGGTGGTGATGGGGGTGGAAAGCTCCTGGTATTCGACAAGCTCACAAAAGCCAGGAAAAAATTTTTCCACATAACGCAAAAGCGCCTGGCTAATCCGCTCCTTGAGTGTGTTATATTCCTCGCCGCGCCTGCGCCATGGCGCATCTTTCCAGCGTTCAAAAATGCGGTAGTCGGTGAAAGCGATGATTTCTGCTGTGTGCGACTTTGCTTCACCATTTTTGAGCGAAGGGAAAGAAAGGTAGGCACCTACCGGTTCATCCCTAAGCACCCAGTCTGCGCCGCGTGCAAAATTGGCGTCGTGGTCGTAGGAGGAATAGATCCAATAGTTTTCCCCGCCAAAGCCGAGCCGGCGGGGATCTGTTTTGAGGCCAAGATAGAGCGTCACATTGCTCACCACCGGGTTTTCGGTATAAAACTGCCGCAGCGCATCGGCAAAAGGCATTTTCTCAGGCAAAAGGCGCAAATAGGTGGTGTAGGCACCAGCATTGGAAAAAATTTTTTTTGACCGTAAAATTTTTTCGGGTTTTCCTGGCTCGCGCAACGCAACTGCTCTGACACCAACCGCACGGTCTTTTTCGAGCAGAATTTCTTTTACTTCATGCGCCGTGAGGACCATACTTTGTGTTTTTTCTAAAATTGGTTTTAGGCTGTCAAAGATGCGGTGCGATCCGCCCAAAGGATAGTAGCCACCATGGAAATAGTGCTGCACCACAGCGGCATGGATGAGAAAAGAAGCCTTTTGCGGCGGCAGGCCATAGTTACCCCACTGTGAAACCAAAAGTCCCTTCAGCCGGCGGTCACGGAAGTTTTGGTCCAAGTATTGCGCGACGCTGTGGCGTGGGTTGAAGCCTTCTTTGGCAACAAAATCGCCCTCAAAATTTTCGGTAAAAGGCGCCCTCCCCCGCAGCCCAATGTGGCGGCCAAACCAGGTGTTGGTCTTGCGGATATCGGTAAGGTATTTATGGATGGCGCTTTCTTCTTCAGGAAAGAGGCGGATCAGTGCGCGCGCGAATTCTTCAGGATCGTCGGGAACACCAAATGTTAGATCAGGATAGATGAACTTATCAAAAACTTTGGGCATCTTTTGCCACTTGAGACTCCCCCCTGAAAGGAAGTGGAAAAGCCGGTGCAAGATAGAACCCTCTGCCAGATCGCCAATGTAATGAATGCCGACATCCCAAAAAAAGCGGTTTTTGCGCTTGAACGTGTGCGTGAAACCACCTGGTGTGAAGTGGCGCTCTAAGATCAAGACCCGTTCGCCGCAAAGCCGCACCAGCGCCGCTGCCGCCAATTGGGTACCAATCCCAGAGCCAATGAAGATCGTGTCGTAGTCCAGTTTCCTACTCCTTTGTGCCAAAATTTTAAAACCCTGGCAATTTCCTAGCCAGCATCCCCATAACAACTCAAAAATGCTTGTGCATGCAGCCAGGCCGGGGAATGACAATGACGATAGATTCGGACATAGAAACAATAACTGTGGATAACCTCACTTTTGCTGTGTGATGCTCGCATGCACATGCCGCTTCGGTAACGCCCCTTGCCGTGGCTTTACGGGCGATTTTTGTACCGCAGACAGCAACATACGAATACCGCCATTAGCGGAGGGCACGACAAGGCACAAAAAACACCAATCTTTATGGACCCCTGGCACTGCTGCCTTCGGTGGCAAATAACCATTGCTGGATTCGGCGCTGCCGGCGCTTTGACTAACTATTATCGCAGGCAGCCGTGTTGCGGCATTTGCGCAGATCGAGCACTGCCTTTTCGGAAATAATGGCCATTTCAGCTGTCGCCATACGCACTGCCCAGATGGCGGCAGTGGTCCACACGGCACGGTTAGAAGTGGTCAAAATGTCATGCCCTGCCCGCAGCCGGATGTAATAGGTGCGGAACACCTGCTCCATCAAAACGCGGTGGATGTTGCCCACAGGCAGGTTGTAGCGGTTTTGCCAAGAATTGGCATATGCTTGGCTTTCGACGTAGTTTTCGTAGTTTTTGTCGGGGTCGCTGCCACCAATTTGCCGCTTGCCATATTTCTCGTCGGCGTACGCTTCGTAGTCGCCATGGTTGTAACCAATAGTGGACCAGATATGCGCCTGCTGCGTCATGTCACCAGCCCAGTGCTGCAC
>JANWWX010000083.1 GCA_025057195.1 Leptospiraceae bacterium
TCGCATAGGCTTTTTCTCCCCGCGGTAGTCTTTGTGCTGGCATTGGCGCTGGGGCTGCTGCTATCGTTCCCCTACACCCGAAACCTGATCCGCGTGCGTGGTCCCTATCTTGCCATGCTTTCCGCAATTGCTATTTTTCCCGTATTTACCTTCCGTTTTTTTGAACCACATGATGACCCAGTCCCAATCAGCTGGTATTTTGTTTTGGCTGCAGTCTATTACATCAACGTTGGCTCTCCGGAATTGGTGGGCTATCTACGCAACGTGTTTTTTGGGCACGTGCCGATGGCTGCTTTTTTCTCATTGCTTTTGGGTTTTGTGGCCGTGGCTGCGATCGCCGGTGCTCTGCATTTTGCATTTGCCATTTATCGGGACAAGGATAGCCCACAAGGAACATTTTTGGCCATCTCACCAGTCAAATTTGGGATTTATGCGCTGCTGCAGGTTTTATATTTAAATCTTTTTGTGGCACTGGTCCGCGACAAGTTTGGCATCAGCGGGATCTTTTCTTCAGACTAAAATTTACCAGGGAATCTCCTGGCGGTCGCGCAAGAATTTGCCGTTTGGCGGGTTAGCAGTGGTGGCCAGCCATACAATTGTCTCGGCCCCCTGCTGAGGACTACGCGGCGCACGTTCGCCGCCCATGCGGGTGCGCACCCAACCCGGACAGACAGAGTTAACACTGAAGCCCTCAGCGGCCAAATCATTGGCAAAGACCCGTGTCACGGCATTGAGAGCAGCTTTAGAAATGCGGTATCCAGGATAGCCACCAGACATCTCCGTGAGGCCGCCCATGCCGCTAGAGACGTTTATGATCCTAGCGTCATGTGACCGACGCAACAGGGGTAGCAGGGTAACGATCAGCCTGTAAGGACCCAAGGCATTGGTCGTGAACGTCTCGAGCACAGTCTCTGGTGGGGTGACGACACCACCCCGGTCCAGGAAAACACCCGCATTATTTACCAAGACGTCGAGTCGGTCGTAATGCTGGTCTAAATACCTGACCAGATTGTGGATGTCTTGCGGATTGCCGACATCGGCGGGGAAGGCGTCCGTAGTGATCCCTTCATTTGCGAGTACCCGCTGGGCTTCTTCAACCAACCCAACGTCACGCCCGCTAAGGATGGTTTTATGCCCAAGGCGTGCCAACTGCTTGAGCACCTCTAGACCAATACCACGATTGGCACCCGTCACAAGGACTATTTTCATTAGTCCAATATGGGAATACTAGTGGAAATGTTAAGCTTTTTCCGTTTCTTTTTGCTTTACAAAATTTCCGGGCTCTATACAATACCTCATGGCGCTCACTGAGGAGCAGCAAAAAGAACTCCTGACCCTGCACAAGTTGTCCCGGCAATACGAGGGGATCATCCGCACGACACGCAACCCCGAGCAGCTGCAGCGCGCCAAAATTGAGCTAAAAAAGATTCGGGATAAAATGGAGGCGATTGCTCCCGGTGGCACTGCAGAAAAAATTTTGCAAAGCCTCGCGCAATCACAGTCCACGGCGAGCAGGCGGCGGACACTTGAGGACCTTGGTCAATACTATCCTACCCTGGCGCAGATGCCAATGGCCCGGATTTCCCCCAATTCGGATGAATTAGAGATCAACATCCTCGGCAGTGTCCTTAATGCGTGGGAAAACACCTTCTATCCGGCGCTGACCAAAATCAAGCTCGACTTTGCCCTCTCGGCGGAACGCGACAGCCACTTCACCATCCTGGAGGGGCTCAAACGGCAGATGAAAATATTGTGCGAGACCATTGAAGACTTTCCCAAAGCCGTGCGTGAGGATTCCAAGGCACAGCTAAAAGAGATGCGCATCCGCCAACAGCGGCAATTCCTGTTTGACGGTGGCAATTTCTTAAAAAAATTATATGAGTTTTGGAAAGCTATTTATGAAGACATCCAGGCCAATGGTCCCAAATGCTTCAACAAAGACGACCATATCCAGATCGACACCCGCCTGGAGTCCTCCAACTACTTTCAGGGTAAATCGGTGCGCGAAACAGCAAGGTTTACCGTGATGTTCTTGCACGAGGCGATCCAGGCACTGAATTTGCCGGAACTGCCCACTGACAAAAACCGACCACTGCGCAGGGAGTGAGCACGGTATGAAAGGGAAGAAGAGCACTGCTATTACCACCACCGAAAAAAAAGCAATACCCACCCGCCAAGAGCAGCAGGATGTGATCCGCTTCGGGCAGGCGTGGGAATATTCTCCCAGCATTGAGTCGCCGGCGATTGTAAAGATTGCGCCACGCTATAACCTTTTCATCAACGGCAAGTTTGTCGCCCCCAAAAGCGGTAAATATTTCACGACCATCAACCCCGCCACCGAAGAGAAGCTGGCGGAAGTTGCAGAAGCGGGTGAAGCTGACGTGGATGCCGCCGTCAAAGCCGCACGCAATGCCTACAACAAAGTATGGTCGAAAATGCCAGGCAAAGAGCGCGCCAAATATATCTACCGCATTGCCCGCCTGATCCAAGACCGTGCCCGCGAACTGGCCGTGCTCGAGTCGCTCAATGGCGGCAAACCGATCCGCGAATCACGCGACGTCGATATTCCTCTCTCGGCGGCACACTTTTTTTATTACGCTGGTTGGGCCGACAAACTCGACTATGCCTTTGGTGGGCGCAAGCTATCCCCGCTCGGTGTGGCTGGCCAGGTGATCCCGTGGAACTTCCCCTTACTGATGGCAGCTTGGAAACTGGCACCGGCATTGGCCTGTGGCAACACGGTTGTTTTGAAGCCAGCCGAAACCACGCCACTGACCGCTCTTTTCCTTGCTGAGATCCTGCAAGAGGCTGAACTTCCCGACGGTGTGGTGAACATTGTCACTGGGGCAGGCGCCACCGGTGCAGCCGTGGTGGCACATCCCGATGTAGATAAGGTAGCATTCACTGGTTCTACGGCAGTGGGCAAAAAAATCCAACAAGCCCTCGCCGGCTCAGGTAAAAAAATCACGCTCGAATTGGGTGGCAAGGCGGCCAATATTATTTTCGAAGATGCTGCGCTCGACCAGGCGATCGAGGGCATCGTCAATGGCATTTACTTCAACCAGGGGCATGTCTGCTGCGCTGGCAGCCGCCTACTCGTGCAAGAATCCATACACGATGTAGTGGTAAAGAAACTATTCCGAAGGCTGCAGACCTTGCGCGTCGGTAACCCCCTCGACAAAAACACCGACATCGGCGCGATCAACTCGCGCATGCAGTTGGATAAAATCTGCGAGCTGGTCAATTCCGGTGTCGCCGAGGGCGCGGTCATGCACCAAAAGCAGGGAAAATTGCCCGAGAAAGGCTATTGGTTCCAACCGACTTTCTTCACCAATGTCACCCCGTCGCTACGGATCGCGCGTGAGGAAATTTTTGGCCCTGTGCTATCCATCCTGACTTTCCGGACACCCGAGGAGGCCATCGAAAAGGCCAACAACACTTTCTATGGTCTGTCGGCTGGAATCTGGACCGACAAAGGCTCCAAGGCGATGAAGATTGCCAATGCCATGCGCGCCGGTGTGGTATGGATCAACACCTTCAACAAGTTCGATCCGTCCTCTCCGTTTGGTGGTTACAAGGAGTCCGGTTATGGCCGCGAAGGTGGCAGGCAGGGGCTCTTGGATTACTGCAAAGTCGAATAGGACTACCTTTCCTGGTAGTCGCCCGCAAAGGTCTGCACGCACATGATGCCCATGTTACGGTGCGGGCCACAAGCGACCCCCACCACACCAAACGTTGGATTGAGAATGTTTTTGCGATGGCCCCGGCTGGGTACTCCGTCGTCAATAATGAGCTGGAGGATGACATCACGCCCATTATCCGCGCCGTAACTGACATTTTCACCAGCAGTTCTCTGCCATTTACCATAGCGCTCCATACGGGCAAAGGGAGTGGAGCCATCACTCCCGTGATGCCCGATGAGTCCGCGCGGACCCGTGTCTTTGACGTGGTCGCGTGCTGCCTGCGTCATCCCTCGTGAGATGCGGAGTTCAGGTAGGGGCTTTTGGGCTTTCAGAGCCGCAATCGCGTCATCGACGGCAGCCACGCCTTCTTGCGTCATCAGGTCGACTTTTCCCGGCCGCTTAACCAGCTTCCCAGAAAATTGGCTACGGTAATCCTCAAGCAGTCGGACATAGACTTGGGGCTGTGTCCGGGCTAAATTGAGCTCTTGCCAGACGGCCAGCTCGAGCTCTGAGAGGAAATCGGGTTTAACACTGGCCAGGCTGCGCGCCAAGAGCGCACTGGCCATAACAAATAGAATGGCTAAAAACGCCAAAAATTTTCTGGATTGCATAGTTAATCAAAGACGCACGCTATCATTTGTCAAGAACTTACGCTTGGGAATACACACAAAGCGCGCATCGCGCTTGACAAGCTTTGGCGGTGTTTGCTCCTCAACCATGCGTGGTGTAGCAAAGTCGTTGTCTATTTTGGCCATTGCGGCGAGCCCCCTTTTCAGTTGGTCGAACCATTTCCTTTACAACCGCGAAGCACTGTCGGTGCTGCCGGAACTTGCCAACGCACAACCGGTGCGGGTGGAACTGCTGGAAGATTTCCTACTCAAAGAGCAGGAAGGCTTGAGCGCACTCCTCGACAAAGTCGAGGCTGAGGCGAAAGAAAGCTATGCCAAATATGCTCCCCAACCGCCACACTTGGCATTCCGTGGGGGGGATGCCAGCAACATTAGGCAGAACTTCCTGCGCGCGCTGCGCATCAATCCCAACACCCCACTCGGCTACTACCTCCAGCAGTTGCCGGGGAAAAAGCCGCCGGGAAAAATCATCGATCCGAATAAAGTCAGTATCTTTGGCGAGAAAGACATTGTCCCCCGCTACATCATGTATGAGATCAAAAAAGGCGATTTAGTGCATCCGCTCGACGTGGTCGCCACCGCGGGGGACGAACCGGATTTTGGCATTGATATCAACCTGTTCATTGACAACGACGCCGAGTTTAGTAAGGACTATGGTTTTGGCAAGCAGTCGTTTGGTGATCCCAAGCTCTACTATGGCAGCCAGGCACCGTTCCACATTGGTTACTACCACGAAGCAGGGATCATCTTCCTGGCAGCGGGCTTCCTCAAACGTACCTATCCCCGCTACCGTGTGCACCAATTTCTCAACCTGGCGCGCTACGCGCTCAAAACAGGCCATCCCTATTGGGGCTATCGTTTTCTTGGTTGGGGTTTGCACTATATCGGCGATCTGACGCAGCCATACCACGCGCGCGTTTTACCCAACTATGGTGCGCTCAGCATGCTCTGGATCAACACCAAGGCGATCTTCGGTTTTCCTAAAGCTAAAAACGAAGCCATCGACCGCATTTCTTCCCGGCATACCACCATTGAAAATTATGTTTTCCAGGAGCTAGTGACGGCCTACAAAAGCCAGAATACTGCACACCCGATTTTGGCTGCCGTGCGCGATACCAGTACCGACGCGCAGTGGGGGGAATTTGACGGGGAATACATTGTGGAAAAATTGACGAAAGAAAGTGTGGGCATTTCTGACGAGCTTGATACGCTCATCGATAAGGCAAACTTGCTGAAAGGCTTCTCCGAAAGCAATGAACTGCCAGAGCGGGATCCGCAAGCCATTGCTGAGCTCAACCTGCTTTTGGCGCGGCATTTCCGCTCGGTAGGGGCACACACCCGCAATTATGTGCGCGCTGGGTTGCGCCCATAATTAGCAAGCAAAATTTGCCTCTTTTGTCGGCGCATAGTTATTTATCATAGTGCAAGCAACCACCAGCATCCGTGGCTGGAAACTGCAGTCGAGTTATGCCCGCCACCTCCCGGAGGTTTTCTATAGCCGGGTTGGGCCAGCGCGCTTTGCTGCACCGCAGCTTGTTATCTTTAACTACGATCTTGCCGCCGCATTGGGACTTGACTGCCACGCTGCCAGCGACGAGGAGTTAGCGTTACTTTTTAGTGGGCAAAACCTTCCCCCCGCGGCCGAGCCCATCGCGCAGGCCTATGCCGGGCACCAGTTCGGGCATTTCACAATGCTGGGCGATGGCCGAGCCTTAGTCAT
>JANWWX010000084.1 GCA_025057195.1 Leptospiraceae bacterium
AAGCGAGGCCGCGTGGAGATAAAACACCACCACGCTGAGATAGAACACGACGTGCTTAACTGAAATCACACCCTTTTCAAAGTCCATAAAGTGCACATAGAAACTGAATTCGCGCAGCACGCTTTTGAGTGGCTGGTCGATGTACGGCGAAAAAAACCCAAGCAGCAGGAAAAAGATGAGGTTGGCTGCGGTCATGAGCGCGGCCAAAAGCTGGATGCGGGTCAGGCTCGAATAGAAAGTACCCATGGCCGCTGTCGCTGCCCCAATCAAGAGCACGCCGGTCATGCCCGCCACCACATGGCCGAGATTGCTGGCACCAAAAATCACGACCAAAAGCGGGATCGGCAAAAGCACTGCGATCTGGATCAGTAAAAAAAGGATCGCAGCCATAAATTTTCCCAAAACGAGCTGCGTTTCACTGATTGGCGAGGTAAAAAGCAGCTCAATGGTGCCCTGCATTTTCTCCTCAGCGATGAGGCGCATCGAGATCAGCACTGCGGTGATCATCGTGGTGCCCGAAAACATATAAAAGATGCGCTGCAGGGCCAGAAAGGAAGTGCTCTCGTGGCGGATATAGGCGTATGCCCAGAGGAATGACAGGCTGAACGAAATGCTCAAAATAAACCATGCCAGTAGCGACTGGAAATAACCGGTGAGTTCACGCCGGCAAATCAGCCAGACGGGGCGCAGCATAATTTTAGGAGACTAAGGTTTTGAGGTTGGCAAATGGACTGGCCAACTCTGTGCGGGCATTGCTCTCCTTTTCTAAGTATTGGCGCATCTCTAATTTTTCCAACGCATAGGGCACATCTTTTAGCGACAGGGAGATTTTACGGTTTTCCGGATCGATACTTTTGACCACCGCCTTGATCTCTTGGCCTTTTTTGAAATGCTTTTTCAAGTTGGCTGCCTGTTCCTTTTCAATCGTGGAAATGTGGGCCAGCCCCTCAAAGGATTCATCAAACCGGATAAATATGCCAAAATCGGCAATGCTTGAAACTTTGCCTTCAATGACACTGCCGCGCGGATATTTGTCACGGAGCTTTTTATAGGGGTTGGGCAAAGTGTGGCGGACCGAGCAATACACTTTGCGCTCTTCCGTGTTGATTTCAATAACCTTGAAATCTACTTCATCGCCAATTTTGTAAAGTTTTTTAAGATCAGGGGCATTATCGGTCCATGAGACATCCTCACGGCGTACAAAACCGTCAATGCTATCTGTCAGTGAGACGTAAAAGCCGTTGTTATTGATCGTGCGGATGGTGCCTCGGCGCACCTCACCGATGCGCAATTCCGCCTTGATCGTATCCCACGGATTGGCATAAAGCTGGCGCAGCCCGAGGGAAATCCGCTTATCTTCCCTATTTATACCGATTATCTTAGTTTCGATTTCCTGACCCACCTGCACCACTTCGTTGGCGTGGTGGATCTTTCTCGTCCAACTCATCTCGTTGATATGCAGCAGTCCCTCCAGGCCGTCGCCCAGTTCAATGAAGGCACCATAACGGGCAACGAAAGCCACTTTGCCTCTCACCTTGTCACCCACCCTGAATCGGGTAAGCACAGTATTCCAAGGATCTTCGGTCAGCTGCTTGAGCCCCAAAGACAGGCGGTGGTTTTCTGGGTCTATCTCGAGCACCCGCACCTTGATTTGGTCACCAGGGATGAGTTTTTCTTTGGCGGCATCGGCCTTGCGCTCCCAGGTGATATTGCTGCGGTGCAGGAAGCCCTCTACTCCCTCCACGTTAATGAAAACACCGGACTTGGTGTGCTTGCTCACCGTGCCGCTGACAATGTCGCCGATCTTGATACGGGTCGCCAAATTCTTCCACAGCGCGGCATTTTGTTCGTCTTGGAATGCACGGCGCGACACTGTACCCGTCTTGCGCCGTTCGTTCAGTTCAAGAATTTTTACTAAGTATGTCTCGCCGACAATATTGGGCTTGCGGGCGCTGCGCTCGCGCGGTCCCAGCAGACCAACATGCTGGTGCGGCAAGAACATAAAAACACCTTCCACATTGACCAAATAGCCATTGCGCATCGAGCGGCGCACAACCGCATTGACAGGCACTTGTTTTTCGAATGCCTCTTTGACTATTTCCCAGCCGCGGCGCAGTTCAAGCTCGCGCTTCGAGAGCTGCACCATCCCGCTTTCGGCATCAAAGGAACGCACCAGTGCTTCGACCGTATCTCCCTCTGCGGGAGGGGAGTCGAATTCGCGTAACGCAATCCGCCCCTCCGACTTGCTGCCCATGTCAATGATCGCGTAGTCATTGGTAACGCCGACCACCTTGCCGGTGACCACCGCCCCTGGGCGGATGTCTGCGACAGCAACCTCTGTTTTGAAAATATCTTCCATGGAAATATTGCTATCTTCGAAAAGCACTTTAGGTACTGCCATGTTTGTTATGCAACGTCTCCCTTTTGTTATAGGCTTTTACGCTCTCCTAGCTTGTCCCGCCAAAAAACGGGCATAAGCTGTGATGATACCGGCCACTTGCTCTTGAGTGCGGGATGTCGTGTCAATGAAAATGGCCCCAAAAGCTGGCTTGAGTGCCCCTACCGGCCGATTTTCATCGTCGCGGTCGCGTTGTGCGATCTGCTGCTCCACCTCTTCCAGCGTGATCGTGGGATCCTTGGCGCGGAACTCGGCCAACCTGCGCTCGGCCCGGATACGGCTTGTGGCTGTTAGAAAAAACTTCAGGTAAGCGTCTGTGAAAACTTCCGTCCCCATGTCACGCCCATCGGCAACGACCGGATAGTGCTTTGCCGTCTCCAGCAGGATCTCCCGCACCCGGCTGCGGATAAAGGGGGCATCGGCCACCGGCTTGATGTGTGCAGCAATTTCTGCTGTACGCAGTGCTTCGCCCGGCTCCTGGCCCCCGATAGAGAGGTGCTGTCTGCCCTCGCCGTCAAAACGGAGTTCCACCGCAAGCCCCAGCAGGAAATCTTTGAGCAGTGGTATGGCGTCGTTCCAGGGGGTATTGGCTGCAATCCGCCGGTATTCGCGCAGCGCCGCCCAGGTGAATGCCCGGTAAAGTGCCCCCGAATCGATGTGGCAAAACCCGAGCTTTTGCGCGACCAAGTGGGCTACGGTCGATTTGCCAGAGCCAGCAGGACCATCGATGGTGATGGCTCCCTTGCGCGCGGTCGCGTCCTTAAAATCCAGCGCCGCATGCAATTTATCGTAAAATGCCGGGAAACTCGTTTTGACCCACTCGCGGCCTTCAATCACCAACTGAGCAGGCGTTTGGGCTAAAGGCACATCTGGACTTGCGATCTGCCGCGAAACCAAATCGGCAATTTCCAATGCCATCACAATCCGGTGGTCCATCCCCGAAACCACACGACCTGCCAGCGGCCTTCGGGGATCCCCTTCGACAGCAAGGCCATCTTCGTATTCTTCCACTTCCGCACCGGTGGCAGTAAAATTTTTTGCAAGCAAGGCAATGCGGTCAGATTCTTTGACGCGCAGCTCTTTGGCATTGCGGAAAGAAAAACGCCCCTCGGCAAAAGCACCTGCGATGGAGAGTATCGGCAATTCGTCAATCAGCGCAGGAATTTCCTCAGGTGCGATGTGAACGCCCTTTAAGGGTGCATGCCGTACCAGCACATCGCCGCCCTTTTCGCCGCATTCGCTGCGCTGCGGCAGGATTTCAATGTCTGCTCCCATTTGCTGCAAAATGACCAGGTAGCGATCGCGGAATGGGTTGAGCAAAATCCCGCGCAGCAACAACTCGCTACCTGGAAGGAGGCTTGCTCCTACCACAAAAAAAGCCGCTGAGGAAATATCCCCCCAGATGCGGTAATCGCGCGGTTCGGGTAGGCCACCGCGAAACTCCAGCCGAAAGCCTGAGCCATTTTTTTGCCGCTGCAAATCCACCCCAGCAAAGCGCAACATGTTTTCGGTATGGTCGCGCGAAGGGATCGGCTCATCTAATGATAAATCCACTTGCGCCGCCAATGCTGCCAAGACCATCGCCGATTTGACCTGTGCTGAACCCAATTTTTCAGTAAAAAATATTGGCTTGAGCCTTTTGCCGTGGACGCGCACAGGCAAAAAGCCCGGCTCTTTTAGCCATTCAAAACTGGCGCCAAATTGCATGAGGGGATCCGTAACACGGCGCATTGGCCTTCGGCGCAGGCTGTCATCACCATCGAGCACGGCGGTGACTCCGTCCATGCCGGCGAACAATCCTAAAAGCAGGCGGGCCAAAGTTCCAGAATTACCGCAGTCAATGGTCGCACTGGGCGAACGCAAGCCGGCAAGGCCCGGTGACCGGATGCGGAAACTGCGGGGGCCGGATTCGGTTACCTCCACCCCCAATGCCTGTATTGCGCGTAGGGTATTGAGCGTATCTTCGGCGTCTAAATAGTTAGTCAAAAGCGATTCTCCCCGGGCGAGGGCGGCCAAAAGTGCAGCACGGTGCGAAAGCGATTTGTCACCCGGAAAGTGGACGGCGCCCCTCAACGGCATTCCCGCGCATCCGGAAAAAAAGAGGTGGCGTAAATAATTATACGTCACGCCACTCGCCGCAGCAGTTGCCCAGTGGCATAGACACAGGAAAGCAAGACCAAAAGCATGACGACTGGCACCAGGCTCAGCTGCGGATAAAGCCAAATGTAATCTTTGTATATGGCAATCTGTAACCCCAGCGAAGGCAGCTCGCTGCCAGTCTGGACACCTAAAAATTCCAGGCTCGCCAGCGATAGCACCACTCCGGGCAGCGACACACCAAAAAGATAACCTGCCTCGCGCGCAAGCTGCGGCATGATGTGTAGCCCTAACTTGTGGCGCGGAGGAGCGCCTAAGATACTTGCCATTGTGACATACTCGGCGCGCGCAATACTGCCCAGCCGGCCGAGCAAAAATTTCTCCAGCGGCGCAAATTCGGAAATGGCCAATGCGGCCATCACCGAATAAGGGCTTTGTGGTAGAAAAAATCCTAAGGATAGCGCAATAAAAAATCCCGGTATGGCAAGCCATGAGTCCATCAGCCGTGCGTAGGCATTTTGCACTGCTTGTGGCAAAAGGAAGACCACACCCGTCAGGGCTAAAGCCACACCCAATGCCACCGTGAGTGCGGTAAAAGCCATGGTGAGTGAGCTGCCAGCGCCATGCAGGGCCAACAATAACACCGATTGGCCGAGCGGGGTGCTGCCGAATATGAAGTCTTTCCCTGGCGGAGCAAACGCTTTTTCCAGAGCAATTGTCGGCTTTTCAGCAAAAAGCCCTGCCACCAGCAGGCCAGCCAAAAGCAATGGTGGGATAAAAGATAAAACGCGCTTCATTTTATTGCGGGCGGTATTCCTGCAGCAGGCGTTGCAGCAGGGAGGTGAAATAGACAATCGTGGCGATGACAGTAAGGTTGGCAAAAACCAAACGGATGTCGTATTGCAATAAAGCAAAAAGCAAAAGCTGGCCGAGGCCATGGATCGAAAACAGTGATTCCGTGATGACCGCGCCAGAAAAAAGCGCTGCGGTTTCAATTAGCCAAAAAATCAAAAACGGCATCGCGCAGTTGGCTAATTTGTGCACAAAAATGCGCTGACGGCCAAAGCCAAATGCACGGGCACGCAGGATGAAGGTTTTATTTTCCAATTGCTGCATGTAATTTTGTAACAGCAGAAAAAGGCGTGCGCCAAATTTGCTGGCGATCACCCAAGCGGGCAAAATAAAAAAACGCAACGAGCTATCCCCGCCCGAGGGTAAAAGGCGTAGCACAAAGGCAAAAAGCCAGATGAAGAAAATGCCGATGAGAAACATCGGTGTGGTATTGATCGCATTGGCCAGGTGGGCCAGTGCGGGACCACGCGCCGGAAAGTTTTCGCTGAGCCACAAAAGCAAAAGTCCCCACAGCACGGAAAAACCCAAGCTCAGGAGTGTGAGAATAGCGGTTGCGCTGAGCGCATGTGCCACCTGTGGCAACACAGGGGTGCCGCGCAGTGATTTCCAGTCTTTGAATTGTGGCAGTTCACGTGCTAACTCCCAGGCGCGTTCGGCATAGCTTTTGTCTTTG
>JANWWX010000085.1 GCA_025057195.1 Leptospiraceae bacterium
GTTTCCGCTTTCCGACCCAATTCGGCGCGGAAACGCAAATCCGGTATGGTTGTGGGGACCCGCTGTTTTTTGCCCGTCGTTTCATCGGTCACCAACTCCGTCGCCTTGCGCAGGGTGCCATCGGCCTTGACCTGCAGCGCCTGGCGCAAGCCAGTGATACTGAACTGCTCCAAATACACCACCGCCGGTGTTAGTTTCAGTTTGGCCAACAGTTGGATGTCGTCGGCATGGATATCCGGAAATGCCAAGTGTGTGGTATGTTCGATCTGCTGTTCGCGGCCACGCATGGCGACGACGGTCTGGCCATCTGCGCGCAGTGTGTTGCCGAGCGACAACGTCTGCAACGTGCCCGCCAATTGCTCCTGCAGCGATGCCGGCAGTGTCAGCAATGCCTCCTGGAAAAAAATCCCTAAACCGTCCAGGGTATAGACCAGCCGTATGGATTCGTCTTTTTGGATGTCTGCGCGCGATTTCAGCTCAACCGCAGTGGCATAGTCCTTGTTTTTATCGGTGAACGTAATCGATGCCAGCTGGATGCTGCTGTTGCGAAAATCGGCGCTACTTTTGACCGCACCACGCACGTTGAAATCGATGCGGTTGATCCCTGATTTGCTGCGGTCCACGTAGTAAATCAGCTGTGGGGAATAGATGCGCAGCGCCAAAGCTAAATCTTCCGGCGACGGTCCCTTGAGGCTCAACACCGTGCTGATGGCGCCAGCGGCCTGGCCTTGTGCGAATGGTGATATTTCCAAACCGCGCAGCGAAAATTCAACATTGGTTTTACGGTCTTCTGCCAAAAGCGCATCGAGGAAAATGGCAGCGCCGTTGAAATTACCCCGCAGTTTGGCCATCACCCGGCTGACGGGCAGCGGCTTTTGTGCTGGATCGAGCAACACCGCATGGTCAAAATCCAGCTGTGGCACGGAAAGCCGCAGAGCACCTGTACCAAAAACCACCTGCTCCAGCTTCAAACCACCGCTGTCGTCAACACGGTTCCCTTCGATCGTGACGTTGGTGGGCTTGAGCGAAAAATAACCTGAAAAATAGGGGTCGCGCTTGCCCAAAAGCGTGGCAATAAGGTCATAGATTTTGCCCAAATTCACCCGCGAGTCGCCCGTGCTGATATTGATTTTGCGGTCGGAGCGCAGTAATTTTTCTCCGCCGCCCTTCAAGGACAGCAACGTGTCTCCTAAGAAACGTATTGCAAAGTTACGGATCTCCAAACGCTCAGTTTTAGGGTCAAAGTCAATCGCATGTTCTGCCACAAATGGCATCGTGCCGCTGCGTCCGCGCCCTAACGCCAGTTCTAATTTTTCATCGCCCACCAGAAACCGCGAGACAAATTCCGGCGTCTGCGCCAGGCCATCATAAAAGAGAAGCCAAAAGAGATGGAAATCCGACCGCATGCGTGCTTCAGGTCCTTCATATGCAATTTGGATTTTCTTCTGTGGATTGAGTTCAATCACCAGTGCCTGCAATAAGCCGGCCAAGGCGGCAGGATCACCCGGATCCAAGCGGTTAAAATCACGCGTGAGGAATGCAAAGTGGAACGAAAAATCTTTGAGGTTTGCATAGCGCCGGATCGAGTTGCTCTTGTCACGGGCGTCGAAAGTGAGCTGCAGCTTCTCGAGGGTGATGCGCGCAAAAAGGTGGATGTTAAAAAACCAGTACAATGCTTTGGCAGGTGTGTCTTCTTTAACCTCTTCTTTTTGTTCCTCCTTTTTTTCGGCAGTGGGTTTGAACAGGGCTTCTATATTCGTCTGGTTATTACGCTGTTCGATGAAGATCTGTGGGTTGCGCAGCAAAATCTCGTGCACGCCAAAAGAGCCGCGGAAAAAGCCGTAGGCATTGTAGAGAATGTTGAGCTGGTCGAGTTTTAGTAATGGAGTTTCCGAATAGCCCTCTGGAGAATACACGACTAGATCCCGGATACGGAACCCCCGAAAAAGCGAAGTCTGTTCGAGTTTGAGCTCTATTTTGCCGTTGGTAAATTTCGAAAAATTTTCTTTAATCAGTGGTTCCAGGAATTCCGGCCGCATCACATAGTTATAAGCGATTACAACGGCCACGAATAGCGCAAGGAGCAAATAACCAAAAATAGTAAAGACCTTCCCCAAAATGCCCAGCGCGCTACGGCGTGGGCTTTTTTCCTCCGCTGTGTCTTCGTGCATATCAGTTGTTGAGTGGGTTTTCGACGATCTGCGCACCTGCCGGCCGGTAATTGAACATGGAACCGGAAATCCCAGTATCGATGGTCACGCCAGAAAAGGTATAGGTGGTGACCTCATCGTCATGCTTTAACCGCACACTGCGCAGCATGCCACCCGCAACCTGCACCACAATCTCTTGGTAGTAGGCATCTTTTTTGCGAAAAATATAAGTACTGCCCTGAACACTGCCTTCGTAGTTGGCCAATAGTCCCAAAAGCCCGCCGCTTAGTCCCGACACATCTTGGCGTGCACATACAGAAGAGTTTTTGTTGTGCAGCCAAAGGTGCGTGCCGTTGGTGGCGATGACACCGGTGGCGGTCTCTACCCGCAGCTTGCCAGGGTATTGGTAATAAATTTTACCGGTCTGGATTTGTCCTGACGAATAGGTAACGGCAAAGCTGGCACGGAAAGAGGAGTAAAGCCCCTTCAATTGGCCCTTGAGTTGTTCGTAGGCACTTTGCGCACAGAGTTTTCTTGTCGCGAAAAAAAACGCACAAACAGTGGACAAAACCAAGCACGTCTTTTTGCAGGCGCGCCCGAAAACATAGCCAGCCATGAGTAAAGAAGGCTTATGCCCGCATGATTGCCTGTAAAGCACGATTCGCCACACACAGGCTATCGATCTTCATTTTCGTTGTCTGCTATGCAGATTTGCGTGCACAACCATACCTCCATTCCAGGCTTGCTGGCTTTGACCATGGCGTGGCAGATTATTCGCAAAAACTTTTGAGCGACAAGCTGCGGTTATTGCTTTTCCGGGTTGAGTTCACGGTCAAGCAGACGGGTTACGCCAATATCAGTGGCAACCTGGCCAACCTGCAGATTGTGACCGATTTTGCGGCGATGGCTGGTGGCAGGGTGTTGCAGCTTTTGCCGCCCGAAGTGGACCGCGATCTTTACCGAGCGGAACGTTTTGCTGTGCGGCTCTACGAGAATCTGGCACGGTTGTGGGAAGGACTCAACCCGATCCCGGGGCTCTATTATGAAGTCATCATCCGCAGCCCCGCCTATCCTTTTATCTTCATGGAATCAGTGGAGAATTATTGGTGGTATTTTGGCACTTACCCCTTTACCGAGGATCCGCTGTTCCGCAAGACCAGTATCGCCTCGCGGCAGTTTGGTTTTGCCTTCAGGATCTTGTTTTAGGTATTTCCTGCAGGCGACAGCTTCATTATTTAAAAAATACCACTAGGGTTATGTTCCCGAAAGTTGCGGATATGGTCAAACGCCTTGATCAAGTAATCGGTTTCAATATTGATGCGCGCACCCGGCTGCCAGTACCCAATATCGGTTTTACGTAGGGTTTCCGGGATAATCTGCACGCGGAAGCGATTGTCGGGAAAAGACTCCATCACCGTGAGGCTGATGCCATTGAGCGCCACCGAGCCTTTGGGGACAATATAAGGCGAGGCATAGTGGAGCACGATGTCGTAGGCATCACCGTGCTTTACTGAGACCACCGTGGCGGTGCCTTCGACATGTCCCTGCACCAAGTGCCCGCCTAAGCGATCGCCCAAACGCAGCGCCCGTTCGAGGTTCACTGGATCCCCAATTTTGAGGTCGTTGAAATTTGTCCGTGCCAAAGTTTCGGGTATCGAAAAGACAGTGAAACTTTCGGCACCGATCTGTTCCACCGTTTGGCATGCCCCTGAAACAGCGATGCTATCCCCGATTTTGAGCCCTTCCAGCACCAGACGGCAGGCGATCGTGAACCGCTTGCCGCCCGCTACTGGCTCAATTGCGGCAATGTGACCGGTCTCTTCAATTAACCCGGTAAACATTGCCACCGAATTGGTGAGCGGGCAAAGGGACTCGAACCCTCTCTAAAAGCTTGGAAGGCTTTTGTGCTACCGTTACACCATGCCCGCAATTTTTTAAAGCGGTTGGTGGAAGTGGCGCGACGTTTCGTAGTCCACGTCCCCCACCGGAGCCTCATTGTATTCGGCAAATGCCCTGAAAAATATAATTCCACCAGTACCCACCGCGCCAAAAAAGGCACCAATTTCCATCGGCCCAACCGGGAAGCTATTGACTAAGTGTTCGTTGCCGGTATGCCCGAGCGCAGAGCCGTGTACCAACCAGACAATGTCGAGGAATGCGACAAAAAGCACAGCCCACGCCACCTTGACCAGGCGGTTTTGGTCGCGTTTGATGTCGCGTGATAGCAGGATGAAAAACGGTAAGACAAAATGCAGAAGCCAGAGCGCAATCGTGAAAAACTTCCAAATGCCTTTGAGCCGCAGCTCCAGGAGGTAGGTTTCCTCGGGCAGGTTGGCATACCAGGTCAGCATGTGCATGCTGTAGGCGATGTAGGCCCAGAACACCACCGACATGAACTGCCATTTGCCCAAATCGTGCAGGTGTTCTTCGTTAACATCTTTCAGGCCACCGTTGCGTTTGATGGTGACGACCAAGATGGTGATCGCCGCGATCGTGCCAAACCAGCCATTGGCAAACGTATAGACCGGAAACATCGTGGTGAACCAGTGCGGCTGCAGCGACATGACGATGTCAACCGAGGAAAAAAGCCACGAGTAGGCATAAACTACGGTAAAGATGGCGGAGTATTTCACCAGCCGCGACTTAGTAGCGGCATCGCGGTTTTCGTCCTGCTCCAGCGAAGTTTTGCGGATCAGCCAGGCCAGGAAAATCCAGGCACTGAAGTAAATCACCAAACGCGCGAGGAAAAACGGGATATTGAGGTAGCCTTTTTTGTGCTGTAAGACTTCATCGGCGGCCACAATTTTGGCGTCTGCCCATTCATAAACATGGTTGAGATGGAAAGCGGCACCCAGCGCCACGATACCGATGAGGACTGCCGCCAACGGCAACACCGCTGCAAAGGTCTCAGGAACGCGGCGCAGCACCACCGACCATTTGGCGCCAGCGACAAATTGGATTGCCGCAAAAAGCACACCGATGAGTGCGATCGAAAGCACGAAATAGCCCGTGGCCAAAAGTGTGAGCCAGGCTCGGTCGGTGGCTAGGAAAAAGCCTGCCCCGAGCGCCAGCACCCCAGCTGCGACCATCCCCCATAGGATATTGTAGTATTTATCCGGCAGTACAAATCTCATGGGTTCTCCGCTCATTTCTTTTTCTGCAATTCGTTTTTGACATAGGCCGCAATATTCCAGCGATCCTCTTCGCGCACCTGTGGGGCATAGCCCTTCATCGTGCCCTGCCCAACCGTGGCAATGTGGTAGATGCGGGTCAGGGGATAGCTTTCTGCAGGCTGGCCGACCAGCTTGCGCACCGTGGGCATCTTCTTGGCCACAGGGCCATCGGCATTGCCGGAAAGGCCGTGGCAGGGAGAGCAATAGATTTGGTAATATTTCTCGCCGCGCTTGAGGTCAAAATTTGCGGGTGCGACCAACTCCCGAGAGGCGCGCTCCACATCCACATCCTTCTGGTATGGGTATGCCGGCTTGCCGCCATAGGTGATCGTGTAGTCGGGCTCCTGCATATCAAATTGCCGGTTACCTATATCATCCCATTTGGCAGTGTCGCCAGCGGGAGAATAGTGCATGTCGAGGAAATAATGGTAATGGCGGCGGACATCGGCGCAGCTTGTGGCCGCCAAAATTAACACAAAAACCGCTGCCTTGTATTGCCAACTTACGCCGCTCATGGTTTCACCTCGCTGATCTGCGGGTTGAGCCCCGCAAGGATACGCTCGACATCGGCACGGGTCAAGTTCTCATCGCCAAGCCAGATGGCAAAGGTGTCGGAGGTAACACCGGGTGCCGGTGGCTTGCGGTTGATGA
>JANWWX010000086.1 GCA_025057195.1 Leptospiraceae bacterium
AAAAGCAGGGCTGCGCATTCGGATTCCCCTCGATGATCCCCGTAATCCGATCAGCGAGCGGTTTGCCCAAATTTTAGGGGTGCTCGAGCGCTATCCGCACCACCGGATTAAAGTGGAAGTACACTGCCAAAGCGGCGCAAAACCGGAAATGAACTTAGAGTTCAGTGAAATGGCAGCTCGGGCTGTGCGTGATTTTTTCGTGGAAAGAGGTGTCGCTCCCGAGCGGATCACGCACCAAGGTTTGGGTGACACCCTACCGCTTTTCCCAGCAAAAAGCCCTTTGGCAGCCAAAAACCAGCGGATTGAAATCTTCCTTACGCGTTGAAGCGCGCTTTTCTGTTGCCATCCAGAGTGGCTTTTGCTAAGTTTAGGTATGGACGTCGCAGCGCTGATGCGCCCGCGCAAGCTATGCCTATGCAAAGGCGTGTCACGCGAAGACATCGCCCGTGTGGTCAGGGGGGGAGTGCGGTCGTTTGCCGAGTTGGTACAAAAGACGCAGGCCACAACTGGCTGCGGGACCTGTATCGATGAGGTCTATGCGGCGTTCTGCCAAGAGCGTGCCAGTTGCGAGGTGACGGACCAGCAGCAGTTGCCGCTCTGACATTTTGTGCACCACGGTGCTCGATGTGACGATAATCAAGTAGCATGGCACTGGCCGGTCGCCCCACTCAGGTATGTGTCTTGAATCACCTCCACCGGTCGGGACATTGGGCAGTCTGGCTTTTGTTGGGATTTCCGCTTTGGGCCAAAGAAATCACCACCAACCCGTTGCGCACCAAGCTCGAGCGCTACCTGCCGTACAACATCGACGAGATCGAGGCGAGTGCCAATTCCATCGACTTTAACCCACGCCAGGTCGCCGAGGAATTGGGGCAAAAGCTCAACCAATTTTATTTTGCCGATCCGTCGGAGAAAAAAATCGCCAGCCGGCAGGATAACGATTCCACCGCCGCCTGGTTCCGCCGGGAATGGAATGTCAACCTGCAGCGGCTTTTCATGCGCGACCTTTTGGCGAGGCCGCAGCCAGGATTTCTGATCAAAGAGGCCCCCAATATCGCATTGCTGCACTACAATTATGCACTAGCACAAAAAAAGCTCAAAAAGCCATACCACGCAGCATACCACTTTGCGCAGTCACTGCGCTACCGCAGTTTGCGTTTTGACGACACCATCTACACCGATCGCGATCGCCTGCAGTTGGTGAAAGCAGGCTCACAGGAAATCGCCGACGCTGAAAACTACCGCAAATTGAAAGAAGCGTTACAACAAAAGGAACGCGAAAAGCTGCGCCTTGAAGAAGAGCTTATTGTGCTCGATGACCAGGCGCGCTCGCCCAAGCCAGCTGAGCTGGTCGAAGCCGAAAGGCAGCGGCAAAAGCAGCTTTTGGCGGAAAGAGAGCAGCAGCTCCGCCAGTCCCTGGCGCGTGTGCGTGGCGAGTATGAGCAGTTGAAAAAAGAATTTGCACAAGCTGAAGAGCGTTTTGCCGAGTACGCCAAGGCGTATAACCGGCGTTCCGCCGACATGCTGGTCGAAATGGCAGAATTGGTGCGCCAAATTGAAGATGCGATCAAAGAGCGCTCCAAAGTGCTCAATAAAAAAGTGCTCTACAAAACCAGTTTCAACCAGACGCTGCAGCATGACTATAGCCAAAACCGCCAGTTCACGGCCTATGCTAATATTCTGGAAGCAGCCAGCCGGCTCGACCCCGAAAACCCGCGCACCAGCTTTCTTTTAGCGGAAGAATACCGCACGTCGCAAGAGGTCTCCCGCAGCATCGATGCTTATGAGCGGGCACTCAAGGCGAACGAAAAGCCGCGCGAAAATTTTGCGCTCAGCGAAGAACAGGTGCGCCGGGCACACGCCGCACTTGGGGCACTTTATTACGCCAAAAACCGGTTCGTGGACGCCGCGTATTTTTACGAGAAAGCGTACAACTCGACGAACGATGCACGCGAGAAACAGAATTTAGGCTGGCAGCTGGCAAAACTGCATGTGGAAAAAACCGGCAACTACGCGCGGGCGCGCCAGCTTTTGGAAAGCTATCTTGAGCAAATCGCGGCGCTCAACCCTACTGACGTCGCTGACCGGACACAGTGGATCAAGGAGCGCTTCACCGCCAACCGCTATTTGACCCACATCTATGAAAAAGCCAACGAGCCACAAAAGGTGGCTGCAGCACTCCGGCAGGCTGCATCTGCCCATGAGGACCTGGAAGCATTGATTGCCACACTGCGCGAACGCAACAATAAAACCTACCAAGAATTGCAAAACGCCAAGCAGAACCTACTCGAGGAAGTGCGCAGCCGGGACCTCAACGTATTCTTGCGCCTTGAAGCTGAATACGAAAAGCAGAAGCGAGAACTAGCACTCATTGAAACAGGACGCAACAGCCTGCCTTTGGCAGAATTCTATGCTACGTACGCCCGATTTTTAGAAAGCCAGCACGACATTGCAGGGGCGTTGCGTGTCTATGCTGCAGCGGAAAAATTTGGTTTGGGTGCAGACCATGCCCGGCGCGAGCAGGGCCGGCTGCGCGCACAGTACCCCGGCTATTGATTTTACTCCTCTTCGCAGAAAAGCACTTGGCTTTTGGTGGGTTCTTGGTTGCCAGCAATATCGACAGAGTAGTATTGCAACAGGTGCACGGCGGCCGACTTGCAAGTATCGTGCCAGCTGCGCCTGTGAGTGTAGTTTTGGAACGGCACCTTCTCTGCGTCCTGGCCCAGCGGGACAATGCGGAAAAGGGTCTGTGCGACACCCGACTCATCATCTTTCGCCACCAATACGAGCGCGCTTTCTTTCCCGAATTTGACACCACTGCGGCTATTGATGGGATGATCAATCAATGCGCGCGTTTCGGGAGGGGTGAGCTCTACCCGGAAAATGTATTGCTTTTGTGAGACAACGTTTTTATTTTTATCTTCGATGACGATCTCCAGACGGTAAGTGCCGGGCTTGTCAAAGATGAGCGGGCTATTGTATTCTTGGAATTCGCCGTCGCCAATGCGATAGCGGGTTGTTGTGCCAGGTTCCTGCTGCAGCTCGATTTTCTTACCGACCAGGTAGTCAGTCCTACCCTGGCGCACAAACACGAGCTGTGGTGCTTGTGGTTGTGGTGGGATGACAGTTTGCTGTGGGGCCTTTTGCACAAAGTCAACGATAGCAAATGTTTTGCTAAAAGGTCCGGGAACACCCGTTTTGTGGATCGAGCGCACCCGGAAAAAACGGAATTCTGCGGGAATTTCCTCGCGGTAGATTTTCTCTTGGGTGCGCACCAGTTTGCTGCGGGCTTGCCGCTGCTCCTCGGGGCTGGCTCTTGCCGGATCGATTTCCCAGAATTCGATCTCTGCGGACTCGGCATCCTCAGGCAACTGGATCGAAATAGAAAATTTGTTGTTTTGCGCAAAAGCTGAAATCAAAACCAAAAGCAGTGATAAAAATAACAGTCGTTTGGGTCGCAAAAGCATGCGGGTCTTTAGGAATTTTAGATATCGGGTCAAGAGCATAGGCGATATTTCACTTGCCGCGATGTGCCTTTGCCGCAGCGGCAGGTATGGACATCCTGCGCACAGCCTTTTCGCTGCCTGTTGCGGACTGTGAGCGCACAGCAAAATTTTATCGCGCGGTCTTCGGTGCCCACCGTGTTGCGTATGAAGGTGGTGTGGTGGCGCTCGAGTTGCCGGGAGTGCAGGTATTTTTCATGGAAACCGAGCAGTTCAACCTGCTGCTCAAGCCTGCCAATGCCGAGGCACAGTTTGTGCGGGGGACTTTCAGTGCGCTGCTCACCGCGACAGTGCCGAGCCGCGACGCCGCCTACGGAGTGCTCAAACTGGCCGCCGATGCGGGCGGAACGCCGTGCGGACAGGCAGTACCATATTCTTGGGGCCTTGCGGCCTACTTCCTCGATCCCGACTCGCACTTGTGGGAGATCCTGTGGCAGTCAGGTAAGGAATCGGTGTGATTAAATATAGCCCAAGGCCGCTTGTGCCGCCGCAAGGCGTGCAATCGGTACTCGGTAGGGTGAACAGGAGACATAGTCTAGCCCAATTCGGTGGCAAAAGGCGATCGAGGCCGGATCACCACCGTGCTCGCCGCAGACACCCAATTTTATTTTTGGGTTTGCGCTGCGCCCTTTACTGATGGCGATTTCAATCAACTTGCCTACGCCCTCAGTGTCGAGCACCTGAAAAGGATTGTGGGGATAAATACCAGTGGCCACATAGTGTGGCAGGAAGGATTCCGAATCGTCGCGCGAAAATCCCGAAGTCATCTGGGTCAAATCGTTGGTGCCAAAGCTAAAAAACTCCGCATGCGCGGCGATTTCATCGGCGGTGATCGCCGCGCGCGGCACTTCGATCATCGTGCCAAGGCTATATTCTACTTTTACCCCTTTTTCTTTTTGCACCAGCCCAGCGACTTCGTGGATGACACGGGCTTGGTGTTCCAGCTCCTTGTGGTGGCCGACGAGCGGCACCATGATTTCAGGATAGACCTTTTTGCCTTCTTGGATGAGCTCGGCAGCAGCCTCGATGATGGCGCGCGTTTGCATCGCGGTGATTTCGGGATACGTGATGCCAAGCCGGCAGCCACGGTGGCCGAGCATCGGGTTAAATTCGCGCAACTCGGCAATTTTTCTTTCCACTTCGTGTACAGTCTTCCCCAACGATTGTGCGAGCTCTACAATCTGCTCTTCCTCGTTGGGCAGGAATTCGTGGAGCGGTGGATCGAGCAAGCGCACTGTAACCGGCAGTCCTTCCATTACTGAAAAAATGCCTTTGAAATCTTCACGCTGGTAGGGCAGGAGTTTAGCCAGCGCCCGCTCACGCTCCTCACGCGTGGTCGCAAGGATCATCTCGCGCATCGCAGCGATGCGGTCTTCATTAAAAAACATGTGTTCGGTACGGCATAGCCCAATGCCCTGTGCACCATAGCTACGTGCGATGGCGGCGTCTTCTGGGGTGTCGGCATTCGTGCGCACCTTGAGCCGGCTATACTTGTCCGCCCATTCCATGATGCGGGCATAATGTTGTGCCAAAAGCGATCTTTCGCGCGGCAGGCTCTTGCGCACAAAAACCTGTTCGAGTTCACTGGGGATGGTTTTCAGAGCCGTATTGAGCACTTCCCCTGTGAAACCATCGATGGCAATCTGGTCGCCTTCGCGCAGTTCTATGGTTTTCCCCAAGTTAGTTTCAAAACGCAGAATAGCATTCTTATAATCCACCTCAAGCGCGCTGCAGCCGACGATGCAGGGCTTGTTCATCCCGCGTGCCACCACCGCCGCATGCGAGGTCATGCCGCCGCGCGCGGTCAAGATACCCTCAGCGCTGTGCATGCCGGAAATATCTTCCGGAGAGGTTTCAGTGCGCACTAAAATCGCCGGCATTCCTTTGCTGGCAAATTCCACGACCTTATCGGCACTGAGCGCAATGTGGCCGCTGGCGGCTCCCGGCCCTGCAGGAAGGCCAGTGGCGATGAGCAGTCCTTTATTTAATGCTGCCTTTTTTTCATTGTCATCAAAAATTTTTGCCAAAAGCGAGGGCAAACTGTGCGCATCGATACGCCGCAGCGCCGTCTTTTCGTCAATGAGTCCTTCATCGACCATTTCGACAGCCACACGCACTGCAGCAAAGGCCGTGCGCTTGCCTGAACGCGTCTGCAGCAGATAAAGCTGGGAGCGTTCAATAGTAAATTCTATGTCCTGCATGTCGCGGTAGTGGTGTTCCAATTTTTCGGCATGGGAGATCAGTTCGGCATAAGCTTTAGGCATGATTTCGCGCAACTTTTCGATCGCAAGCGGTGTGCGGATACCCGCCACCACATCCTCACCTTGGGCATTCATCAAAAATTCTCCGTAAAAGCGCTTTTCACCTGTGGCGGGGTTGCGGGTGAAAGCAACGCCTGTGCCGCTATCATCACCCATGT
>JANWWX010000087.1 GCA_025057195.1 Leptospiraceae bacterium
TAGTCGTTGTAGATGGCTTGCAGCAGTGTTTCGCGCATGCCGGTTATGGTACCAATTTTGCCCTCCAGCTCATTGATCGCGGTGAACACTTCATCCGTGCGGCTACTTTCTGCTTTGAGGGTGTTGGCGATCTCGCGGCGTTTTTCCTCCAGTCTGCGGATATCGCGTTCGATGCCAGCGATGCGCTGGTTTTCTTTTTCCATGCTGGTGCGCAATTTTTCGACTTCCTTTGCCAGGTTTTTTTGCTCTTGGCCAAGCTGCAGCAACAGGCGCTCGGTTTCCATGTATTGGCGGCGCAGAAAAGTAAGGTTATTTTCTTCATTGGCTAGTTGCCCGGCAATGTCCTGCTCTTTCTCGCGGGTGCTATGGATCTGCACGTTGAGCGACTTAAGTTCGCCGAAAAGTTTCTCGCGCTGCTCACGGATATTGGCAATTTCTGCCGTGAGTTCCTGCTTCTGCCTCAAGGCAGCAGCTATCGCATGGTCTGCCACACGGATGGCTTCCTCGCAGCGGGAGATCTTTTCATCGAGTTCTTCTTTGCGCGCGTGCACACCACCTTTTTCGAATAAGATTTCGTAAAGTCCTCGGCTCAGCTCTGCCAAAAAGCGTGCCTTTTCGACAATCCGCGTATGCACGGCACTTTCCAGGAGGCGTTTTAGTTCTTGGCGCAGTTGCGGTAATTCGTGGTCAGGGTAGTGCAGAAGTGCGTTCAAATTGGCATTAACTTCATTGCAGTAGAGTTCAATTTCGGTGAAGGCATTTTCTCTTTCTTTAGCGGTTTTTTCCCAGCGCACTTTTTCGTTTTTGAGCGATTGCAAAAGTTCCCGGATCGCCTCGCTATGTTCTTGGCGCAGTCCAGTGAGGGCTTGTTCCAGCGCCGATTTTTCCGATTCGTGTTTGTGGATCTGCTGCGCGGCTTTGCGGATACCTTCTTCTGCCGCAGCAATACGCTTTTCTAAGTTAGTTATTTCTTTTTGGGTCTCGCTGACTTGGCTATCGAGGCCAAGGCGGAGTTGGTTTTTTTCTGCGGCTTCTTTTTTGAGTTCGCGGATGCGCCGCTCGACCCGTGCCAGCTGCTCCCGTAAAGTCGCCAATTGGGACTCCAAGACGGACTTGCGTTCTTCTTTTTCAGCGATGGCAGCATTAAATTGGCCAATTTTTTCCCCCGCGAGTTGGCTGGTCAGGTCTTTGCGGTGGAGCTCTTCTTTAAGTTGGCGCTCGTTTTCGTCGAGTTGCGCGAGCTGCTCTTGCATGCGGATATTGCGCTGCTGGATTTTCTCTTTTTCCGCGTGGCGGCGTGCGAGTTTTGTGCGCAATTCCGTGAGCTTTTCTTCGGCGTCGCGCAGCTGTAGGTAGCGGATGCGCAGGTCGTGCTCGCGGTATTTTTCGACCAGCGCATTGTATTCTGCGGTCTTTTTGGCTTGCGCCTCCTTCAGCCGCAGCTCCCGTTCGAGCTCACGCTGGATGTCCTGGATGCGGGTGAGGTTGAGCTGTGCCTGCTCTAAATTTTTTTCAGCCTCCTCACGCTGCGCTTTGAAGCGCGAGATGCCAGCAGCCTCTTCAAAGATCAAGCGGCGGTCTTCGGGGCGGCTCGAGAGAATGAGATCCATCCGCCCCTGCTCCATAAAAGAGTAGCTCGATTTGCCGATCCCAGTATCGCGCAAGAGGTCTTCGATCTCACGCAGGGTGACGCGGCTGTCGTTGATGAAGTATTGGCTCTGGCCGTCCCGGTAAAGGCGGCGTGTTATTTTCACTTCGTCGGAGTCGATGCGTAACAACCGGAAGCGGTTGTCCAAAGTGAGTGAAACCTGCGCAAAATTGGCCGGTCGGCGTGTGGCTGTTCCAGCAAAGATGACATCCTCCATTTTTTCCCCACGCATCGTGCGCACCGACTTTTCACCCAGCACCCACTTGATGCTGTCGAGCACGTTGGACTTGCCACAGCCGTTGGGGCCAACAATACCCGAGATCGCGCTCGAAAAAGTAAACCGCGTTTTTTCGGCAAAAGACTTAAAGCCAAATATTTCGAGTTCTTTGAGCATGGTATCCCGCTTGCTTCGCTGTTTGGAAAATAATGTGCATCACTATGGCACTTGCGGCAGTGGCCGGAAAGCTGGCCTGCTACCACATCGGCTATGCCGGAGGGCGGTTTACGGTTTTGGCCGACACCGAAAAGCTAAAAGGCCTGCCGTTAGTTTCCCTGCGCGACCCGCAGCGCGAGGCGGAGCGGCGGCTGGGCAGTTTCCGGATGCGGCCAGGCATGCTTGCGGTGGTGCTGGGTGCTGCACACCTGCCGCTTTTGGAATTGCTGGTGGCACAAAGCCAGGCAAAGGGTGGCTGGGTTCTGGTCTTTGAAGCCGACAGCGCGCTTTATCATGAACTCAAAAAACTGCGGCCCGATATCTTCGAGGAAGTTATAGTCCTTTTACCCGAAAACATGGCGGTCATGGCAGAGTTGGTCGAAAAAATTGACGTGGAAAATTTTGCTGGCTACCGGACTTTGGAAAATGCCGCCAGCGTCACCCTTGCCCGCACTTTTTACCGGCAGGCGCTAACCGAATTCAAAAAAAAGCTGGCCTCGCGCTTTTCGGATCTTTTCACCCGGCTCGAATTTGAAGAGCGCTGGGTGTTCAATAGCCTCAGCAAGTTGCCAGAACTAGCACGCATGCGCCCGGTCTCGGCCTTGTTTGGGCTTGGCCGTGGGGCTGCGGCACTGCTCGTCTCTACCGGACCGTCGCTACGCCACTCGTTGCCGGAAATACGGCACCACAGCGGGCACTATTTCATTGCCTGTGCCGACTCCGCCTACCGGGTTTTGGTGCGTGCGGGTATTGTGCCGCAATTGGTTTTAACCCTCGATAGCCAGGCATTCACCGCAAAGCATTTCGCCCTACTGCCGCGCGGCAAGAAGGGACATTATCCCATCCTTGTCTGCGATGCTGTGTCCAATCCGCAGGTGGTGCGCGGCTGGCAGGGGGAGCTCTGTTTATCTTTCACCGCACAGTTTCCCGACGAGCGCCGTGTGGTCAGCCCCGGTTGCGATTTCCTGGAAGAGCAGGGTTTTATCACAGGCCCAGCTGGGCTTATTCCTGGCGACCTGCAGTCAGGAGGCTCGGTCGCCACTTCGCTTTTGGACCTCTTGCGTTTGATGGAATTTGACGCCATCTACTTGGTTGGCCAAGATTTGGCCTATACCTGGCGCGAAATCCATGCCATGGGCACGCACCACAGCGATGAGTGGCTCAGTCGGGCAAGCAACCGATTGCAGCCGCTTGAGACCATTAACGAGAAAATTTTAAGGCGCCGCCATACGCAGCGTGCCAAGTCGCTTTCTGGCAGGCCGATCGTCACTGATTATATCCTATCGCTTTACCGTGACTGGTTTACCAACGCGTTGCAGCTTTTACCCAATAAAATCTTCAACGCCACCTATGATGGGTTGGAGATTCCCGGCGCAGCGCCGGTGGCAGAGCTGCCGCACAACCACGAAGGGAAAAATAGCACCATCCTGGAGGCATTTCTCAAGCAGCCGACACTCCCGGTTTCGACAACACGGATCAGCAACTTTCTGCAACGGTTGGAGGCGGTCACCCATGACTTTAGCGAACAGGCGGGACAGGAATTTTCTTTCCTGCATTATGTAGGCCGTCGCTTTGCACTGCGGGCACAGCGCAGCCCACAGCTGGCCGAACGCCTGTTGGCCAAACGCCGGCAACGCCAACAGCATTTCCTGAGGCGCCTTGCAGTAAAGCTCGTGCGCCCGCGGCAACACCACTGATGCTGGCGCGGTTTTGGGCATTGTGGCTTTATCATGCCAAGCGCTATTCTTGGTTGCTATTTTTGATTTTGCTTGTGACCGCTTTTTTAGGCTATCGCTATGGCAGGCACATTCGCATCGATACCAACCTGCTGCACCTTTTGCCGCGTGACAATCCGGCTTTAAAGCGCCTTGATAGCCTGCGCCGCAAAAGCCCCGTGCGGGGATTTTTGGTCGTCACGTTTTCAGCAGAAAGTCCGCGCCACGAAAGCGAACTGGTAGCTTTAGTCGAAATGCTCCGGCAAAAAATTGCTGGTGATGCATTCCTGAGCACCGGCACAGCAGAGCTGATTGCGCGCATGCCGGCGGAATTCCTGCAGCGCTATGCTCTGTGGTACATGGAGACACAGGATTTGCAAAAAATCGCAGCACGCTTAGAGCAGAGCATTGCCGATGCCAAGCGACGCGCCAATCCGTATTTTGAAGATCTCGAGGACAGTGCACCCGTGCCATTTTATATCGGTGACATCGTGCACAAATACCGCCACCGCTACACCGGCAGCGGCTATTTTACCGATGCCCAAAAGACACAAATTGCTGTGCTTTTGGCACTGCGCGAACCACCGGAAAATATTGTGTTTGCCCGCGAATACTTAAACCGCATGGAGTCGGCCATAGCTAAAGAGGCCAAAGCGCGTGGTTTTTCAATGGTCTTCTTCGGCAAATATGCGAGCAATGTCCACCGGCAACAGAGGTTAGCCGAGGCGATCCACCAGTCGACGACGCTGACATTCCTGGTCCTGGTGGCCTCGCTGATGATTTTTTTCCGCTCGCTGCGTGTGCTCTGGGTAGTCGGTCTGCCGGTAGTGGCTGCGCTCGGCTATACCTATTTTGCCGCCTGGTATTGGATGGGCGAAATCAGCATCATCAGTTCGTTTTTGACCGCAATCCTTTTGGGATTAGGCATCGACTATGGCATCCACCTTTTTGCCCGTTACAAAACCGAGCGGGTACGCGGATTGGGCATGTCGGAGGCACTCGCGGTGGCGATGCATAACCTGTTCCGTGGCCTCAGTTTTGGGATGGTGACCACCGCTGCCGTTTTCCTGACGCTCAGCTTTTCCCGCTTCATTGCGTTTGCCGAATTTGGCCGCATTGCCTTTGCCGGGGTGATTTTTTTCTTTATCTCTTTCATTATCTATTTTCCAGCAATTGTGTTTTTGACCGAGCGTTTTTCTTTTGGTGTCACCGAAACTTCGTCGCTCATGGAAAAATCGTACCGCATCCGTGGCTGGCTAATCCTGCTCATCCTGGTGGTGTGTGGTTATGGTATATTGACGTTATGGAAACCACCTTTTGAATACGATTTCTTTGCGCTTGAGCCAGACGAACCAGCGCGGCAGGAATTGCCCGGTCCGCTTGCTATCTTAGAAAACCGCGAATACCGCATCATCTATGAATTTAAGACAACCCAAGAGCTACGGCATGCCGAGGAACACCTGCGCCGGCTGGTGCCACCAGAAAGCGTGGAGACGCACAGCCTACTTGATCTGATCCCGCAGGACATTGGCCGCAAGCAGGTATGGCTACGCCGCATCCACGCTTTGCTCGTGCAGGCTGAACAATACCTCAGGGATTCAGGCGATCCCGACACACTGCGGAAAATCCGCCAAGGGCTGCGGATGACAGCGACCGCACCGCCTGGTTGGGACGACATCCCGCAAGTCTTTCGGCAACACCTCATTTTTGAAGGCCATTATTATCTTTATGCCTTTGCTAAAAAGGTCTCAAGCTTCCCGCGCGGTGTGCTCGACTTCGCCGCCCGCATCCGCACGCTGTGCCAAGTGAAACTGCAAGAGGCAACAGAATGCCCCGCAGGCAAAACGACTACCGGCATCTCCGAGCTTTATGTCCTAGACGAGTTACTGCACATCGTGCTACGCGACATCCGCAGTCAGGTAGCGGCAATTGTGATTGTCATTGCTATCATCGTTATTTCCCTAACACGCAGGCTCGCCGGTGTTTGCCTGATCTTGCTGCCGCTTTTGACAGGTATGCTTGCGCTTTTTGCCCTACTTGGAGCTGGCCACCAACTGACTGGCCACTGGCTTTTTTCGTTAAACTACGTCAATGTGCTCG
>JANWWX010000088.1 GCA_025057195.1 Leptospiraceae bacterium
TGTCGATTTAGGGGCGTTTGCTTCTTTTATCGACATGTTCCACAAGCGCGAGGATGTTTACAAAATCCTGGAGAAAATGACGGGTGCGCGGCTGACCAATACTTTCTGCCGTGTCGGAGGGCTCGAGAAAGACATTTACCCACAGTTTGTCAGCGATGTCAAAAGGTTCGTCAAGACCTTCCCAAAAGTATTAAAAGAAACCGACAGGCTTTTGACCAAGTCACGCATTTTTTACGAACGCACCAAAGGGGTTGGCGGGATCTCCGCAGAGCGTGCGCTGGCTTATGGCTTCACCGGCCCCAACCTGCGTGCGGCAGGCGTTGACTACGATGTTCGGGTGAGCTCACCTTATATGTACTATGACCAGGTGGAATTTGACGTCCCGATCGGTGAGGATGGCAGTGTGTATGATCGCTATCTGGTCAGGCTTGAAGAAATGCGCCAGTCGCTGCGCATTGTCGAACAGTTAGTCAATAACATCCCCGAAGGCCCGTACCATGCTGACATCCCACACGCCTATTTGCCGCCGAAGCACAAGGTCTATACCTCCATGGAAGATCTTATCTACCACTTCAAAATCATCATGCACGGGATTGAAGTTCCGCCG
Organism: Leptospiraceae bacterium; assembly: GCA_025057195.1. Taxonomy (GTDB): domain Bacteria; phylum Spirochaetota; class Leptospiria; order Turneriellales; family Turneriellaceae; genus JANWWX01. Next base: position 608 of record JANWWX010000088.1, read on the forward strand.
GGCGAACACTACTTTGCCACCGAATCGGCCAACGGTGAGCTGGGTTTCACCATTGTTTCCCGAGGGCAAAAAAGCCCATGGCGTGTGCATGTGCGCCGGCCGTGTTTTTGGTACTACCAGGCTTTTCCCGAATTGATCCGGGGCGGGTTGATCGCCGATGCAATCGCCACCATGAGTTCGCTCAACGTGATTGCAGGCGAACTCGACTGCTGAGAACGTTTTGCCCAACCAAGAAAACTGCAATAAATCTTTTCGGTATATTATACCTATTGGCTCTACGCTATGGAGGTTGCGGAAAACCGCAAGGCACGCTTCAACTACGAAATCCTCGAAACCTTTGAGGCAGGGCTTGTCTTGACCGGAACAGAAGTAAAATCGCTGCGCGCCAAGAAAGTCAATATCTCTGATGGCTATGTCCTCATCCGCGGCAACCGGGCAGAGCTGATCAACTGCCGCATTGAACCCTATGCTTTCGGCAACCGCATGAACCATGATCCACTGCGCCCGCGCACGCTACTTTTGCACCGCAAGGAAATCAACCGTCTGCGTGGCAAAGTGCAGGAACGCGGGCTCACCTTGGTCCCGCTCAAACTATATTTTAAAGGCCGCTTCGCCAAACTTTTGATTGGCCTGGCGCGTGGCCGTAAGATCCACGACAAGCGCGCCGCGATCCGCGAAAAAGATATCCGCCGCGAAACCGAACGCGAACTTAAGCGCTATCGCTAAAAATTAAAAGTGAAGTATTCATCGCATTGCGCACAGGGTAGGTAGGGCGGATAGCTCTCTCGATAATTGGCGACAAAATCGTTGCGCTGGCTTTCCCAAATCTGCACAAGGCTTTGTTGGTCGAGGTGTCCACGCGCGGTTTTTTTGTTAGGGTCCACTGTTTGTTTGCAGAGCGCAACCTCACCATTTGCCCGAATGAAAAGATCGCGGCGTAAATGCCAGCAAAAGAAACGTTCGAGCGGGGTCATGTCGGAAACCCGCCGCTCTGGCAAAAGCCCTGCATAGCGGTTATATTTTTGTAAGAGAAAGCTTGCGCCCAACTCTTCGGCGAGCGCATAGAGGGCATCGATTTCGGTTTCGTTCTCGTTGACCTTGAGTGCCTGCACATAGACCAAATCCTGTGCGTTGTGGCCATGTTCTCTGAATGCCCGCACCAAATTTCTGGTGTTATTTTTCACTTTTTCAAGAAGTCCCTGCGGGGCACCGGAAAGTTCGCTAAAACGCTCGAGCGAATTGAGGAAGATGATGACGCGCAGCTTTTTTGCCTGTGCATGGCCAGCCAAGTGCTGTATTTTTTCTAAATATATCCCATTGGTCTCCACAAAGACATAGCGGACATGGGGCGACTCCAAAAGCAGTTGCAAGTACTCCGCGCAGTGTGGATGCTCCAATGGCTCCCCTAACCCTCCGGCGCAGACCGAAGTATCCCCAAAGCCCTGCGCCAAAAAATCCAGCAACGTGTCGAGGTGCCGGCGCTCTAAAAATTGCCTTTGTTGCGGGATCGCCTTGAGCGGAGAAAAATCACTAATGTACTCAGCGGTGGAGCAGAACTCTAGTTCAATATACGAAGGAAAGCTCACCAAAAGAGCAGGGTCAGCATCGAAGGCTGGTTTAAGTCCGGCATAGGGGGCACTACTATCAAGCTTTTGCTGCAGCGCTTTGGTTTCATGCAACGAACGTGCGGTCGCCAAGCTGAAGTCGAGCCGAAAAAGCCTGAGGTCGGGTTCTTCGTAGTGCACTTCCGCGTGGAAATGGTTGATATTTTTTTCGACAAACGCCCGCAATCCCGAGGCCGTGGCGTCGTCGGGCGCCTCCAAAATTGCCAATGACTCCAAAAGATCCGGGCTCACCCAATACGGGGCGATGCCAGGCGGCAAGTTTTCGCCATACGTGATGTCGGCGCGGTATTCGGTGTGGATGGCAAAAAGTTTTTCCATGAGGCTCGGATCGAAAAGTGGCCAAATGCCGTTAAAGACGGCGACATGGTCTGCTTGTTTTTCGGTAAAAAAGCGGCGGATAAGCGCGATTTCTGTTTGGGGTGGAAGGTGCTCTAATCCAGGCCATTCCTCGTCCAAAATAGCCTTGAGCGCTGGTTCGGCGATGCTGGCAAAAACCGGCAGTCGCAGGGCCTCGATCTTGCTGCGAAATTGCCGGAGCATGGGGCGGTGCTGCTCTGCTGCCAGCTCGGGATTATAGCCAGCAGCGGTGTGGATGAGGATGATGGCGTGCTGCATCCGTCATTCCTGGTAGTCTTTAGCAAAGATCGTCACGGCGATGCGCTTGCGCTGTTCTTTGAGCCAACGGGCGTATTCAATCTGTTCGTTTTGGCTATAGAGGATTGCGCGCACGTTGTCATAGATCTCGTCGAGTTCGATCGGTTTGGCGGACTCCACCCGCACGCAGTAGTAGCCGCCGTTGGCGCCGACAAAAACTTGGGAGACTGTGCCTACGGGGGTGTTGCTGACCGCGCTTGCCAGCACTGGGTCGATCTGCGCGATCTGGTCGAGCCGCATCTCGCCCATCAGGCCACCACGTGCCTTGCTCGGGTGCTGTGAATACTGTGCCGCGGCTTTGGCAAACGCCGCAGCAGAGCCAGCTGCCTGTGCGCGCGCTTCGCGCATTTTATAGCTAACCTGCAGTTCGTTACCGTGGACTGGCATGAAGATCATGCGAAAGGTATATTTTTTTCCGACCCGGTTTTTATTCTGCCGATACCACTCTTCCACTTGCGACGGCGTGGGGTTTGGCACCGACACCCGCAATTGCAACACCTGCTGAGTTTTGAGCTGCTGCGCGAGCTCTTGCTTGTATTCTTCAAACTCGAGCCCCAGATCACGGCGGACTACTTTTTTGAACTCCTCCTCCCGCAGGATGCCGCGCAAGTCCATTTCCCTGCGGATGGCGTTTTGGATGCGTTCGGGTGAGATAGTAACAGATTCTTCGCGGGCAATGACATCGATGATCGCCCGTCCAATCAAGTTGTCGAGCGCATGGCTTTTGAGATTCCTCTTGTCGCGCAGCACGACTTTCTTTCTTTGCATGCGTTCCATCTCGTGGGCCAAATCGATCGAAGTAATCGGTGTGTTAGCGACAGTCGCCACGACTTCAGCGATCACCACCGGTGCTGCCCAAAGGCCAAATTTCCCTGCAAAGGCCCATAGCATCAGGGCATAGTGCATGAGTTGGAAATTCCGCAAAGCAAGTTATGCCGTAAAGAGCTTCGAGGTTGGCAAGTCTAAGCAACACCGCAACCATGGTAGTAATGTTCAATAGCGAGCGCCGCATTTTGCTGTAACTGAGGAACCCATGCTGCAATGGATTGGCATACCCCAGTAGGAAATAGGAATATGCGCTGCGCAATTTTTGGTTTAAGCCCAAAATAAAAATTATAGTTTCAAAAAGCCGCGAAACCCGCGCGCTGCATAGTATGATTCAGCGCTATTGTGGTAAGTAAACACCCGGCCGTAGCGGCGGTCACCGAAAAGTGCCCCGCCAGCCTGGCGAATCTCGGGCGGGGTTAAAAGCCAACTTGAGGTTTTGAGATCGAATGCGCCCAAATTTTGCAATAAATAATATTTCTCCTCATCGAGTAATTCAATCCCCATGGCCTGTGCCATGCCCAAGGCGCTGCCTGCAGGTGCGAATTGCTTGCGCGACCGGCGGGCATCTTCGTCATAACAGAGGCTGCGACGGCCAGTGGGGCTTTCTGGAGAACAATCACAGAAGATGATCTCTTTTGATTTTGGTTTAAAAACAACAACGTCAGGTTCGCCACCACTCCCCTCCATGAATGATAGAGAGTGCAGTTTTTCTTTATTGGCAGTGAGTTTTTTCTCAACTTCAGACCATTTTAGATTAGGGTGGCGTTGCGGATTTTTTTCAAAACGTACTTTTAAGGTTTCGAGCAAAGCACCGATGTCTTCCGATGAGGACTGGTTTTTTTTAGGCAATGGCATAGTGTGACTTTGCATCGGCCTCTTATCGGTCAATTCCAATATCTATTTGTTATGCTTTGCATGGACTGCTCTAGTGGTATCCATATCCTAATAGGCCTGACAATGGTATGCTTCGCTGCCATCGCTGTGGGTGCGGGGGGACGTGGTGGCTGGTTTCAGCACAGCTAGCGCAGATAAAATGCCAAGCTTGCCATGACGCGTGGTGGTGGGGCAAAAATTAGGTGCTTACCGTAATGGTACAGAAATTCTCACTCGACAGTAGAAAATTTTAGTTATCCATGCCGCTCGCGCAATGATAGTGATATTCCATGCGGACGATCTCCCCCAAACCGAATAGCCTGATGCCCGCAATAGCAATATGCCTAATGGCTATCTCAATTTTGCTACTCAATTGCTATCCACTCGATACAAAATCCAAGCATACCATCTATGCTTTAAAGTATGGAGAAAGTTACTATCCTGCAAAGCTCATCCATACGACATTGCAGGCTTCGCGGGTCAAAATCAATTGGTTGGCTTACCTGGTCAAAGATTCGCGCGCGGGCTTGACCCTTATCGATTGCGGCTTCAGCGACGCAAACTGGGTTCGCCGCTTCCAACTATGGAATTTCAAGGCTGTGGACCAAATTCTTGCGGATATGGGAGTTCAGCCCAATGATGTTGATACTATCATCCTCACACATACCCACTTTGACCATGCCATGGATGTCGATAAGTACCCGCGCGCAAAGGTTTATTTACATAAAGTGGAGGCAGAAAATCCACAAGAACCACTCGTAGCAAAGCGCTTACAGGCTGTGCGCCGTAGCCATCGCCTGGTCACGATTAAATCCCCCACAACTTTGGCCTCGGGGCTGGAACTAATCCCGGTCAGCGGGCATACTCCCGGATCGCTGGTTGTAAAGTTACAGATCGAGTCTAAACTTGCAGTCTTCACTGGGGACGAGTGCTATTCCGCCGCTGCGTGCCGGGCGAAAATACCATTACCGGTTGTTTCCGCGTATTCACGTGCCAATAACCAAGCGTTTATCGAGTCACTGGCAGGGGTGGAAGCCATTTTTGCTGGGCACGAACCAGATTTACAAAATGGGCAATGGTTAACACCGTGGGTTTTTCGCTATGAAAGTTTATTTTGATCCATTATAGGCACCTTTGCGATAGCAAGGTCAATACCCAAAAAACGTAACCACCTAAGCAAGAGTTGGATATAAAATTTTTCAAAAAAAGTGAAAAAAATCCGCAATTTTCTGGTATTAAATATATAGAGGGACTATGGACGAAAAACGGAAAA
>JANWWX010000089.1 GCA_025057195.1 Leptospiraceae bacterium
CCTCGAGACACAACTGCCGCGGGCTGTCACACTGGTGGATTTGCAGGAGAACAGTGCGATTGTGCGTGAAATGAAACGTGAAATAAAAGTAGAATACGGGAAAGAGGCAGGATGATGAGTTTTACTGCAGGCGCAGAAGGTGGTCGGATCATCGCAGCGCTCGATCTGGGTTCCAGTAAGACAGTGGCACTGGTAGCAAGGGTTACTTCCCCTGAAGAAGTGGAAATCATCGGTTTGGGGGTCGTGGAAGGCCGCGGCGTCAAATCGGGTTCAGTCACCAACTTAGAACTGGCGGTCAAGAGCATCCGCGAAGCCATCGAAGAAGCCGAACTGATGTCCGCTGTGGAAATTGACGAAGTGGTGATCAATATTTCCGGCAAGAACGTGCGCGGCGACAACGCCACTGGGATGGTCACGATCACCGGTCGTGATCGCATCATCACACACGCCGATGTTTTTCGGGTCATTGAACAGGCACAGAATATCCGCATCCCCGCAGACCAGGAAATCCTGCATGTCCTATCCCGGGAGTTTAAAGTAGATGATCAGTCTGGGATCAAGGACCCAGTAGGAATGGTAGGAGTGCGGCTCGACGCGCAAGTGCACATTGTCACGGCGCCGATCACACAACTGCAGAATACCGAAAAGGCGGTCGAGCAAGCCGGTGTGCGGGTCTCCAACAAAGTGCTGTCGGCCTTGGCCTCAAGCCATGCTATCCTCACGGAAGCTGAAAAAGACCTCGGTGTCGTCGTGTGCGACATTGGCTCTGGCGTCATTGACCTCATTGTTTATGTTGATGGTGGCGTGGAATATTCCTCTACCATCTGCCTTGGTGGCCACCATGTGACACAAGATCTGTCGATTGGGCTCAAGACACCCATCGACGCAGCAGAGATGTTGAAGAAACGGCGCGGTACGGCTCGTGCCGCTGACGTCGATCCGATGGAAATGGTCGAGGTGCCGTCTGTGGGAGAGCGTGCGCCGCGGCAAGTTCCGCGGCGCGACATGGCACTGATCATCGAGGCACGCATGCGCGAGATCTTAGAGCTCATCCATATGGAGATCATGAAGTCCGGCAGGAAAAATATTTTGGCGGGTGGCATCATCTTTACCGGTGGCGGCGCGCAGCTCGATGGGCTGGTGGGACTTGCCGAGGAAGTCATTGGCCTTGGGGCTTCGGTCGCCTATCCAAAGGGGCTGTTGGGGATTTCCGATAAGGTGGCGTCTCCGCCGTTCAGCACCGCGGTAGGGCTCATCCTTTACCAGGCGCGCTACGGCGAAAGTGAAACACAAAGAACAGGACGCACCCTACTCGGGCGAGTCAAAAGCTGGTTGCAAAAAAACCTATAGGAGTGAAAATGCTAGCATTTGAAGAAAAACGTAGATCCCCAGCCACCATTAAGGTCGTTGGTGTGGGTGGTGCGGGAATGAATGCTGTCGAACGCATGGTGTCGATGAACCTTGAGGGTGTCGAGCTGATCGTGATGAATACCGACGAACAGGTGCTCGATCGCTCGCATGCCCCAACTAAAATTGCCTTAGGCACAAAGCTTACCCGCGGCATGGGAGCCGGCGGTGTTCCCGAAATTGGCGCACAGGCAGCGCTGGAAGACCGCGAAAAAATCATGAATGTGCTTAAGGGTGCAGACATGGTCTTCATTACGGCTGGAATGGGCGGTGGCACTGGCACGGGTGCTGCTCCCGTTGTCGCTGAGGTCGCGCGCGAACTTAAGGCCCTGACCGTAGGTGTGGTCACCCTACCCTTCACCACCGAAGGCCAAAAGCGCATGGCCTATGCCCGCCAAGGCCAAGCGAATTTACGCGAGCGCGTCGATACCCTCATCACCATCCCTAACGATGCCATTTTCAAGGTCATCGATAAAAAAACCCCAGTCACCGCCGCATATAAGCTGATCGATGACATGCTCTACCGCGCGGTGCGGGGGATCAGCAACATCATCAATTCGACCGGCTTTGTCAACGTGGACTTTGCCGACGTGCGCACCGTCATGGGCCAAAATGGCGATGCCGTCATCGGCTTGGGAGAAGGCAGTGGCGAAAACCGTGTCGCTGAGGCACTGCAGAGCGCGATCCGCCATCCATTGCTCAACGGCAAGACCATCGATGGTGCGCGCGCGGTACTGATCAACGTTGTCGCTGGTTCTGACTTTGCCCTCTATGAATACCATGAGATCCAAAAGCAGATCCAAGAGCAGGTTGCCAAAGACGCGGTGATCATTGTCGGCTTCACCGAAGACGAATCCAAAGATAACCATGTCTCCATCACTGTGATCGCCACCGGCTACCGGCAGAAAGAGCAAGAAAACACCCAGCAACCGCAGCCACAAGGCCAACGTGGATTCCAGCCGCAGATTTTGCCGCGCACTGGAACCGACGATGCGGCCTACCGCAGCAGTGGCATGCAGCAGGGTCTGGATTTCCCGCGCGTGGACACTTCGATCCAAAACGCGGTTTTTGAAATCCCAACCTTCTTGCGCAAAATGCCGAAGCCTGAGTAACACTTTACGCCACCGGCAAGTGCCACAGCGCCCGCCATGGCCTGGCCGGTGGCCTTCGCACTTTTCGTTAGTTTAGCTCTCTTTTCAAATGGGTATGCCAGCGCCGGTGCGATAAGCCTTTTGTTGGCGGCCGCCTGCTTTGGCTATGGAGTGCGCCAGTACGGCCGCCCATTTTTGCCAGTGCTTTTGCTCGGAGTTTTGCTCGCAGTCCTCCTTTTTCTTTTGCGCTATGATTACTGGAAAGCCAAGTCGATCGCAACAGATGGCACCGCCATCGCAAGCCACATCTCGCGCCGTTCGGTGGTGCTCACATTGAGCAATCGCTTACGCCTGCGGCTCACAGGCATCCGCCCGGAAGAGCGGCCACTCAAAGGTGCGATGGTCGAATTTTCCTGCCGCACATACCCACAGCCAGAAATAGCCCAAAGCCCTTGGGAAAGGCTTTCCGGGATCCAATTGTGGTGTGAAAAAACCCAGCTGCGTGTCGTCGGTTATACCCCACTTGCGCACTGGCGACAGCGAGTGCTCCAGCTTTTGGAGCAGCGCTTCGCCACTTTGGGCGAAACAAGCCTAATCGCAGCCTTCTTGCTCGGCGATACCGACAGCATGCCACCCGAAACTCTGGCAGCATTCCGCGACATGGGGCTGATGCACCTTTTTGCAGTTTCAGGACTCAATGTCGCGCTGCTTTTTGCCCTACTCTACCTACCGCTGCGCCTGGTGCGCTTGCCATTTTTGGGTGCCATTTTAGGTTATACTGTCACCACTGCCTTTCTGCTTTTGCTCGATTTTCCCGTGCCGCTTTTTCGGGCCTGGCTTTTTTTGACCATTGCTGGTTTGGCCAAACTCCTCGACCGCCGACTTTCGCCTTGGCCATTGCTATTTTTCACGGCATTGGTGGTGGAAACCCTGATCCCACTCAGCACCTTTAGCATTTCTTTCATCTTGTCTTTCACAGTGACTGCCGCTATCTTATTTTTTTATGAGCCACTCTATTTTTGCTTTGCCGGCAAAAACTGGCTGCGCAATCTTGTGGCTGGCCACGTGGCGTTGACGTTGGCGGCTGGACTGGTCGCCCACATCCTCAGCTATGCGATTTTCAAAACCGCACAACCGCTGGCACTATTTTATAACCTGCTGCTTGTGCCTTTTTCCGGGCTTTACCTTTTTTGTGCCGTGCTATTCATATTTTTTGAGCCAGCGCGCTTCGCCCTGCAGCCCCTCGATACCCTGTATTTGGCTTTTGCGGGATGGCATTCGCAATACCCCATGGGCTTTTTGCCTGTGCCGGAACCAGGGTGGTTATGGTTTTCCGTTTTTTGGGCAGCCCTGGCGCTGGTGGCAGTGCTCTATTTCCAATGGCGCCGACGGCTATGGACACTGCGCCGCGCGCTCTATTGGCTTTTGCCGCTTTATTTTTGTATTTTTCTTTTGCCTTGGTTTGTGGCAAAACCAGTGCGCGTGGCACTTTACGCCGTTCCCAACAAAATCTGGTTTTTGGAAAATGGCCGGTTCACTATTGCCGGAAGCGAAAAATTTTCGACCACTGCACCTACACTCTGCCTACCAATAACAGGTGCTGTGCATAGGACAGCAACCAACGAAAAAGATGGTATTATTTTTATTGATTCGCATTGCTTCGCCTTTGCCGCATCGCTCAGGCCCGAAAAGTGGCCTGCGAATTTCTTGGCCCACTGTGCTCGGCTTGACCTTTTCCAGGCAAAAAATAAAACTACTACTGCCGCAGAGTGGCAGGAGCTTTTTGCCCTTTTTGGTTTTAGCGGCGAGCTGAAGGTGCGGCGCTATTTCCAGTGGTATTCAGACCGCCCGCTACGCTGCAGCAAGAGTGAGGACCTTTAGCGCAGGATGCGGATTTCACCGTGGTTGGGTAATTTCTGGCGTAAAGCAGTGAGATTTTTTTCGGTTAGGCGGATGAAGCGGGCACCGGCACGGAATTTGCGGTTCTGCGAATTATTGTCCACCCAGACAATCTGCACCGGCAATTCCATGGGCTCAGAGTCAATATTCAAATGCAGGCTCATCAATTCGCCCGGCTCTGCTGGTTCATCCAACTCGAACGAGATCCCTTCAATCGATACGTCCTGCGAACGGGTTTTGCCACGGCTGCCTTCAGGCCGCGAGAGGGTCAGCTCCCACTCGAGTGGGAAGCGCACATGGCGGCGTTTATTGCGGGAATAACAAATCACACGGTTTTTGCCTGAGTACTTTGCAAAATAGAGCATCTGATCTGCACGATCGAGCAAGTCCTCAGGTTTGGTCGCATCGACGGGATAGGTGGCAATGCCCCCGCTCAGGCTCAGCGTGAGCGTGGCTATTTTAAGCTGAGAAAATTCTTTGCGGATTTTTTCTCCAACTACAATTGCGCCGTCAGCACCAGTTTCGGGCAGAAGCACGGCGAATTCCTCGCCGCCGATGCGGCAGGGTGTGTCCTCGCTGCGTGTGCACTGCCGCAAGAGTTGCCCCAGTGCGGCGATTACGGCGTCACCTGTAGTGTGGCCATAAGTATCGTTGATGCGTTTGAAATTATCGATATCGAGGACTAAAAGTGAAAATTCGCGATGGTGGCGTTGTGCTTGCTTGAACTCGCGGATAAGCGCCTGGTCAAAGAAGCGGCGGTTGTAAATTCCGGTCAGCTCGTCGGTGGCGACTTGCCGCGCAGTTTCTGCGTAAATGTGTATTTCTATCACTTTGGGGTTCTTGATGTCGCGGCTCTGGTTGACAAAGTAATCGAGCAGGGCGACGCGAAAGCCGACACTCCGCTGCAGGGTGCGTTCGAGCTTTTTCTGATGTTCCAGGATTGCCTGCCATTTCTGTTGTGCTTCTTTAGGCCCCAGGCGCAGGTGGCACATCACGTGCAGCACACGCGCATAGATATTTTCCTCTCCCTCTTCGTACAATTGGGCAACTTTTTGAAGTATTTGCTCATCGCTCTGTTGCCCATCAGCAAACACGCGATTGATGAGATCGAGCTCACTTTGGATGCCGGCAGACATGCCTAACCAAAACGCTGCCCTTCAGGTTGTCAATTACTTGCGGTTTTGGAAAGTGAGGTCTTTGTGTTTTGCAAAACTGCTAAGCGTTATTTCTAAGCACTCACAGCGTTTTCCGTTTAGCCAAGGTGATTATTCCTGGTATGACCAAAACCACCCCCGCTGCCAGAAGGTAGTGCGGCAGGGCGGTGGGAATGTTGAGATGGGTAACAATGCCATGGATCAGCGTCAAAAAGTATGGCAACACTGCCAGTTCGTTGTTGATGGCAGTGATGGTTTCGTTGAGGCCAAAAAGGAGGAGGATTAGCGCTATA
>JANWWX010000008.1 GCA_025057195.1 Leptospiraceae bacterium
ACAGTTAGGATTGCCAGCTTCCAACCATAACACAATCTGGCCCATGCGCCGGCTATTGTGCGTTTTGATTTTCGTTTGGCCACAGTATGCTGTCGAGGTGAATCCCGGCTATAGCGGGGAGGAGCGCACTCCTCCACAGGAATCCCCCTTGCGGCGCGGCGAGATTGTGTTTTTTATTTCGTATCCTTTCACTTTTGCCGGAAGCCTTTTGGGCTATAACCTGGCTGCGGCGGCGATCGAAACTCTCGACAAAGGCCGTTCTACTTTTTCGCCGAGTGGGGCTGGCTTTTTTGGCCTGGTCGCTGCCACCGCTGCATTTTTAAGTTTTGGCATTGCACTCGATGATTACTACGCAGTGCAGGCGGCCATGCGCAACGATGCCGGTGGCAGTTTCTCATATCTCGAGTTCCGCTACCGCTTCTGAACCCAGCAAAAGTTGTCTTTGGAAAACTAACTGTGCAGAGCGGCACAGCGTGGCAGCATAGCTTTATCTTCCATGTGTTAGGTGGCTCTGCAGTTTTTTCTCGCCAAGGCTTTGTGCTAGCCCCCAATTGTAACCACCCAAGCAAGGGTTGTATATAAAATTTTTCAAAAAAAGTGAGAAAAATCCGCAATTTTCTGGTATTTAATATATAGAGGGACTATGGACGAAAAACGGAAAACTAGCATTTCTTTGCCGGCGCCGGCGGAAAATCTTTGTGCCAAACACTATGCCACCGTCATGGCCAACTTGGCATTTTACCTGCGCTATTTGCGCCGGCACCAGCCATCCCGGCAAAAACTCCGCACCCACAACGATGGCAGCGAGGGGATTATCATTGTGCAGGTTTACTGGGATATGGAGACCTATAATGCGCTGCATAGCCTGGCTTTTGCCCTGCGCTGGTCGGTGTCGTACCTCATTTGCGTGATGCTGATGCTTGCCGAGGATGGTATTTTACCGGGGGCGGAGGGTCTGGATCCCGAAGACCGGGGACTGCCATTCAGTAATTGCGATATGAAAGTCAAAATGTGGGGCGCTGCCGGGTATATTTACACAGAATTTTTCCTTTTTTCATCTTCCAAACCACCCAACACTACCAAGCCAGCGGCACATAAACGGTAGAGAATAGCAATTCTACATTTCCTGATAGGGGCAGCCCAGACGGTTTGCACCACCAATCGTTGGGTGCTTACACAACCACTAAAAACATGACACAATAACGAGCAATAGGAAATTAGGCTGTGGACCAACAGATTACCCCAGAATTTTTAGAACAGGTGATTCACCCGCTGGCAAAACGCTATCCCTTTGCGCGCGCGTTTTTCCTCGAAACCAGCGGCCTGAGCGTGACCAGCAATCTCCGCCAGACTTTCATTGAACCATTGCCAAAAGAACGGGGCATCGCCATTAGCATCCTTGCCCATGGGATTCTTTACGAAGGCTCCTCGGTGGTGCATAGCAAACGCGACGTGTGGCACACACTCGAGCGGCTTGAGTCCACAATTGCACATCACCGGCGGCACGGTGGAATGGAACTTTTGCCCGAACCAGCGCTGCGCCAGAGCTGGCAGTTGCCCGCAAAGCCAGCAATTTCGGCAGCACAGGCCACTGACCATGCTCGGGAAATAGCCCACCGCATCCGCGAGCGCAATCCCCATGTCGCGATGGCTTCGGTGCGGTACCGCCAGGTGGCAACACGGGAAATTTACGTGAGCTTCCAGCGCTCCCTGAGCCAAGAGCTTTCGCGCTTTGAGGCAATCTATTCGGCGGTGCTTAAAGATGAGAACACACGAACCACTGCACAGATCTACGACGGTTTTAGCCGGCAGGGTTCTTGGGAGCTCATGGATGCGCATTGGGATTTGATCGATGCGATGCTCCACGATGGGGAGCGAATCCTCGGTGCACCGCGGCTGGCGCCAGGATTTTATGACTGTATTTTTACACCGTCGCTGGCGGGGATTCTGGCACACGAGGCCTTTGGCCATGGCACCGAAGCTGATACCATGCGCAAAGGCCGTGCCCGCGGCACGCACTATTTAGGCCAGAAAGTCGCAAGCGAAAAGGTCTCCATTTGCGATTCGCCGGCACTCGCTGGGGCAGCCGCAAGTTTTTATTTTGACCACGAGGGGGAACCTGCCAGCGAGACCATGATTGTCAAAAACGGCATCCTCACGCAACCGATGGCCGACCACCTGAGCGCATCCCTCATGGGGATTAAGCGTACCCCCAACGGCAGGCGGCAAAGTTTTGACCATAAGGTCTATACCCGCATGACCAATACCTATTTTCTCCCGGGTGAAGATACACTCGAGGACATGATCGCCTCAATTCAGGATGGCTATTTCATCGACCGTGCCACCAATGGCATGGAAGATCCCAAAAGTTGGGGAATCCAGTTGGAGGCATTGGTCGCGCGCCGCATCCACAACGGCCAGCTCACCGATGAGTACTTCTCGCCAGTGATTGTGACGGGTTATGTCCCTGACCTTTTGCGGTCGATCTCGATGGTGTCGCGCGAATTTGCCATCAACGGCCTTGGTATGTGCGGTAAAGGCTACAAAGAGTGGGTCAAGGTCACCGACGGCGGCCCATACCTGAAACTACGTGCCCGCTTGGCTTGAAAATTGGCTGAGCCAGCGATCGGCGTCCAACTCTTCATCAATGCCTTTGGGTAAGCGCGTGGCCAGCTGGCATTTGCCATAACGCCCTGGCATGGCGAATTCTCCAGGACGACCTGGCAGGCGGATTGTACGCAGGATTTCAAGCGGCAATTGGGGATCGTAGAGTTCACAGGATTTGACATGGTGCAGGCACATGACCCGGGTGCAGTATGGTGTGGGGTATGCCACCGCCGATGGCCGGAATAGGCACTGGCTTTCGACCACACCAATTTGGTAACCGTAGTGCATCACGGCGAAGAGCTTTTTCCAGACCCGGGCGGCAATTTGGCGGAACTGTGGGTGAAACCTACCCTGGCCAAAGGCACGCCCCAAATCATAAAATAGCATTTGGGCATAATCCAGCGACGGGTTTTTGGTGTATTGTGAGCGCAGCTGGACAAACATGTACTCGCTCAGCGCTACTGCCTCAAGGGCCACACTGTTTGCCGCAAGCGGTTCGGCACTTTCTGGAGCATAGGGAGTATCACGCCGGTGGTGGTGCGCAATTATATTGGCCACAGCCTCTGGCAGCGCGGGGATTGTGCTTTTGGCAAGTTCGGCGCTCTTTTGCGCATGTTCGCTTTCTGCTTTTTCGATATCTTCCAGTAGGAAGTCCTCGTTGCCGGCCAAGCTCAGGTCGTGCAACAAACCTGCAAAGATCGCATTGCGGATGACCTCGCGTGGGTTTTTGACTGCAAACTGGTTGCAATACTGCTCGGCAAGCCCGCCAGCAACTAATGCGACCTCCCCTAAATGGGGCAAGATCGGATCATCAGCCTGGTCCAGCCGCAAAAAGACTGGCAACACGTCCTGGCGCTCAAGCAGCGCGAGGAGTAAAGACTCTATGTTGGTGCGGGAAAGTTCGACCAGAGCCTGCGCAATGTGGAAGCGGCCAGGTTCCAGGCAACGCAGCAGCTTAGGCCGTATTTTTTGGCTGATGGCTTGGAAAAGCTTTTGTGTGCCAGCAATGACAATTTTTTCGTTAAGATTTTTATTGTCATAAAACTGCTGGAGGCTTTTGATTAGGCCGGGACGCAGGTGTACCCCTTTTTGCACCAATTTGGCACCAGAGGAGTCGAGCACGGGTTCTGCAAACTCAATTAGATTAGGCTCACCCAGGTAGTGCACAAAATCGAGGAATTCGGGATAACTCGAAAAGGTAAATCCTGTTGCTGCAGTCTTAGGGTCTTTTTGTGCCCCATCGGCACTTTCTTCTGCTGGTTTTGGCTCTTCTGCCACCGCTTAAGCCCCACTCGCCCTTTTGCCCGCCAGCATTCCGCAGGCACCATGGATATCGCGGGCAGGGGAGCGGCGGTTGGTCACTAAAACCCCGGCATTCGCCAATTTCTGCCAGAAAGCATCGATGGCCTCCTGGGTTGGCCGGCGCATGCCCGCAAAATCGGTGTTGAGTGGGATCAAATTAACCTTGGCGGCAAGCCGTTTTGCCCAGCGCGCCAGTTCGCGCGCATCCTCGGCAAACATGTTGACCCCATCGATCAGGATGTATTCGAGCATCAATTGGCCTGGTGCAAGGGCATGCCGGTTCTGCCATAAATATTCCAAAATTTCCTCAAAGGGATATTTATCTTCGATGTCCATCAAAGCGCGACGCTTCTCGCGAAAAACTGCATGCAGGGAAAAGGCCAGACAAAAGGGCTGGCGTTCTTCGATGAAGCGCCGGATGCCGGGCAACACGCCCGATGTGCTGATGGCAATTTTGCGGCGCGAGATATTCATGCCATGGGGGTGTGCTAGAAGGTGTGCTGCTCGCAGGGTGTTATCGTAGTTATAGAATGGCTCGCCCATGCCCATGAAAACGACGTTGCTGATCCGGCGAGTGTGGAGCTTTTGCACGGCATAGACCTGTGTCAATATTTCAGCAGCGGAAAGATTGCCACGGAAAGGGATTTTGCCCGTGGCACAAAAACTGCAATCGAGCGAGCAGCCCGACTGCACCGAAATGCAGATGGACTGCCGGTTGTCAAAAGGCAGCCAGACCGCCTCAACCTCTTTTTTGCCAAATGCAAAAAGGTACTTTTCTGTTTTGTCAGTTTGCGACTGGACGACGTCAGTAATTTCGTATTGCGGAAAAAGGAATTCCGTGCGCAGGTATTCGCGGAAATCGGCGCGCAGGTCGGTCATCTGTTCTGGGTCAAATTGCTGGTGTAGGTGCAACCAGCGGAACACCTGGCGGGCACGGAATTTCTTATGCCCTGCTGCGGTGAAAATAGCGGTGAGTTCTTCTTCGCTCTGCGCTAAAATTTCCGGTTTGGTGGCAAGGGTGGTGCTCACAAGTGGCGAATGATCTCCTGCGTCATCTCTGCGGTAGAGATCGCACGAGCCGGATCGCTGGTCAAGTCGCGCGTGCGTGCACCGCCACGGATGGCCGCCCGCACCGCCTTTTCGATGCGCTGCGCTTTTTCCTCTAACTGCAACGAATGGCGCAGCATCAGCGCTGCTGAAAGGATCTGTGCGATGGGGTTGGCAATGCCCTTGCCCGCGATGTCGGGCGCTGTGCCGCCGATGGGTTCATAAAGCCCAAACGGCAAGCCATCTTTCCCCCACTTGCCTGATTCCCCGAGCGAGGCAGAAGCGAGCATGCCAATCGAACCGGTGATCTGGCTTGCTTCATCCGAAAGGATGTCACCAAACATGTTGGGGCAGAGCATGACGTCAAATTGTGCTGGGTTGCGGATGAGCTGCATCGCCGCGTTGTCCACATACATGTGCTGTAGCTTCACATCAGGATATTGTTTTGCCACCTCGCTGACAACCTCGCGCCAGAACACCATGCTGGTGAGCACATTTGCCTTATCGATCGAATGCACGGTCTTGCGCCGTTGGCGTGCAGTACGGAACGCCAAATGCGCAATGCGCTCGATTTCAAAACGCCGGTAAAGCATTGTGTCCAATGCCTCCTCATCAGGACCACAGCCGCGGCGGAGCTTCGGCTCACCGAAATAGACATCGCCAGTCAGCTCGCGCAGGATCAGGATGTCGAGTCCTTCGCCGATGATGTCGGGGCGTAGCGGTGAGGCATCGCGCAATTCAGGGTAGATAATCGCCGGCCGCAGATTGGCATAAAGAGAAAAGTGTTTTCGCAGCGGTAAAAGTGCGGCCCGCTCTGGCTGCTCGTGCGGCGGCAAGTGCTCCCATTTGGGGCCACCCACCGAACCAAAAAGGATCGCATGCGCCGATTCAGCAACCCGCAAGGTTTCGGCGGGTAGCGCCTTGCCGGTGGCATCGATCGCAGCCCCCCCCACCAAAGCTTCATGGAAGCGGAACTGCACCGTGCTATCCGCGATTTTTTCGAGCACAGCCAGCGCCGAGCGCATGACCTCAGGCCCGATGTAGTCACCGGCCAGCACCGCGATATCGTATTGCATAGGGGGAAAATGCACCTCAAGACAGCGCGTAAACCGGAGTTTTTGCTTTACTCCCTGTGCTTTGGCCACAGCTTACCGCGACATTTTACCAATTACTGAGGAGAAATGCATGATGAGGACACGTTATCTCTTGGGATTGTCCCTACTTTTGGGCTTGGCAGCACCACTTTTTGCCAGCGAAGCCGATTTGAAAATACCGGATCTTTCGGGAAAAACCTTTCTCAACGCCTTTGACGGCCGCACGCTACTCCTGCTTGGGCTTGGGGTATGCTTGGTTGGTTTAATTTTCGGCCTGGTCGAATTCTTTGGCCTCCGCAAGTTGCCGGTGCACCGAGTCATGCGGGAAATTTCCGAACTCATCTACGAAACCTGCAAGACGTACATGATCACGCAGGGCAAATTCCTGGTCATCCTTTGGCTTTTCATCGCCGCGATCATGGTTTATTACTTTGGCTTCCTTGCCGCCAGCGGCACCGACGCAGCAGGCCAAGCAGTCCATGGCTATGGTGTGGCTAAGGTTTTGGCGATCTTGGCCTGCTCGGTCATCGGCATTGGCGGCAGCTACGGCGTGGCCTGGTTTGGCATCCGCATCAATACCTATGCCAACTCGCGCGCAGCGTTTGCCTCACTCAAAGGCAAGCCTTACGAGACCTATGCGATCCCGCTACGTGCCGGAATGTCGATTGGCATGCTGCTCATCTCTGTCGAGCTCGTGCTGATGCTCGCCATTTTGCTATTTATCCCGGCTGATTTCGCCGGCCCGTGCTTCATTGGTTTCGCCATTGGGGAATCCCTCGGTGCGGCAGCGTTGCGCATCGCCGGTGGGATTTTTACCAAAATCGCCGACATCGGCTCCGACCTGATGAAAATCGTATTCAAAATTAAAGAAGATGATGCGCGCAATCCCGGTGTCATTGCCGACTGCACTGGCGACAATGCTGGCGATTCGATCGGCCCCACTGCCGACGGCTTTGAAACCTATGGTGTCACCGGCGTAGCACTGATTTCGCTCATCCTCCTTGCGGTCAATCCGACAGCCCAGGTACCGCTTTTGGTATGGATCTTCGCCATGCGCATCATGATGATTGTCGCCTCGCTGGGTTCTTACTATCTCAATGGACTGATTGCCGGTGCGCGCTATAAAAAAGCCGATGAATTCAATTTCGAGATCCCGCTCACCTCACTGGTCTGGATCACTTCGGCGGTTTCCGTCGGGCTGACATATCTCGTGTCCTACCTACTCATTGCCGATTTGGGCGATGGCACGCTTTGGCATAAACTCGCCACCATCATCAGCTGCGGCACGATTGCGGGAGCCATCATTCCCGAACTGGTCAAGGTATTCACCTCGACCGAATCGGGCCATGTGCACGAAGTGGTCACTGCCTCCAAGCAGGGTGGTGCCTCACTCAACATCCTGTCCGGCATGACCGCCGGAAACTTTTCCGGCTATTGGATGGGCATCATCATCGTCGGACTGATGAGTGTAGCATACTATTTCGCGGTGCAGGGGCTCGGTGCGCTGATGGGGGAATACGCCGTTCCTGTTTTTGCCTTTGGCCTGGTGGCCTTTGGCTTTTTGGGCATGGGGCCAGTGACAATTGCGGTGGATTCGTACGGCCCCGTCACCGACAACGCGCAATCGGTGTATGAACTCTCGCTGATTGAAAATGTCCCCAACGTAAAGCAAGAGATAAAAAACGAATTCGGCTTTGAACCCAACTTCGACAAAGCCAAGCACTATCTGGAAGCCAACGATAGCGCAGGCAATACATTTAAGGCAACCGCCAAGCCGGTGTTGATCGGCACTGCGGTCGTGGGTGCAACCGCGATGGTCTTTTCGATCATCATCATGCTCACCAATAATTTCAAAAATGTGCAATCGCTGGCAAACCTCTCCCTGCTCCATGCGCCGTTCTTGCTTGGCCTCATCACTGGTGGTGCTGTCATCTATTGGTTCACTGGCGCTTCCACTCAAGCCGTGACCACTGGCGCCTACCGTGCAGTCGAATTCATCAAGGCCAACATCAAACTGGAGGGCACCGAGAAGGCATCCATCAAAGACTCCAAGCGCGTGGTCGAAATCTGCACGCAGTATGCCCAGCGCGGGATGTTCAACATCTTCTTGGGCGTCTTTTTTAGCACCCTTGCCTTTGCCTTTATCAACGAATACTTCTTTATTGGCTATTTGATTTCGATTGCGATCTTTGGCCTGTACCAGGCGATTTTTATGGCCAATGCCGGCGGTGCTTGGGACAATGCCAAGAAGTTAGTCGAGGTCGAGCTCAAACAGAAGGCAACAGAGCTGCATGCAGCCACCGTTGTCGGCGACACCGTAGGCGACCCATTCAAAGACACGTCATCGGTGGCCATGAACCCGATCATCAAATTCACCACGCTCTTTGGCCTTTTGGCAGTGGAACTTGCCGTCGAGATGAAAGGGGGTGCGGCTGTGGCACGCAATGTGCTCGCAATCGTGTTCTTCACGCTCAGTTTGTATTTTATCTGGCGTTCGTTCTACAAAATGCGTATTCAAGAAGGCAAAGCAGCATAAAGAGAAAACCGACTTTCTGTAGAAGGGCCTGCAAGCGCAGGCTCTTTTATTTATTATGCTATTTATGGCTCATTCCAGCTTGCGCCCGGATTTGTCGTAACGCAATAACAAAAGGCGCAGCCGCGCCATGCGGCGTGTGTCCTTGCGGAAATTCACAGGATCACGCTGGTACTCCTGCCAAAGCCTTTCCAGCTCTTCTTTTTCACGGCTGACCTCGTCGCGCGCTGGCTCAGCCGCACCAGGTGATTCGGCTGGGGCGCGCGTTTTGATTTCAGGCTCTGAGGGTGTTGCTGCAGGCGCCTTGGCAGATGCTGGGCTATCCGTTCTTTCCGCAGCCTTCGGTTCCCTCTCTTTACTTTTGCTGGCTGGTTTTACTTGCCTGGGTGGCTGCTCCACGGGCGCTGCGCCTGTCGGTCCTGTGGTCTCGGGAACAGGTTCCTCAGGTGGTGTGGTGTCGGGAGCCAGTTCCGCAGGTGGCGGTTCGGATTTTTGCAGCTCTTGTTCATAATCGAGCTCCCACAAAAGGGGGATTGCCACAGCCACCAATAGCATCGCAGCGAGGCTGGCCAACCAATACGCTTTTCGCCGCGCCGGTGGCTGGACTTTCAGCGGTCTTTCCCAGCGCGGTGGCTCTGCGGCAATCTGGCGGTCGAGCGCGCTACGGATTTCAGCAAACTGGCGCCGCAAGAAAGCGTCGAATGCATCTTCGGGCTCGATGGGTGGTTTTTCGTCAGCCAAGTTGGTCCTCCCGAATGCCGCGCGCCAAAAGCAGGTTTTTGAGTTCCAGCTTCGCCTGGCTCAGCCGCGATTTTACCGTACCCAAACTAAGTCTGAGCACCGCCGCAATCTCTTCGTATGACATCTCTTCAAAATAGCGCATGAGGATGATTTCCTTATGGGCGGCACTGAGTCCGTTGACCGCATCCATTAGATGCCGTGACAGCTCTGAAAGTTCGGTGTTTTGTTCGGGGCGATTGCCCGGATCAGCAATAGTTGCTGAAAATTGCAAAATGTCACCAGTGACCTCGCGCCGGCTGCGCCGGTTTTTCTTGCGCAGTAGGTCGTGACAGTGGTTGATCAGGATGCGCACCACCCAGGTGTACTCGCTCGATTCGCTACGGAAAGAGCTGGCCTTGCGCCCGGCTTTGATCAATACGTCCTGTACCGCATCTTCTGCGTCGTGTGGGTTACGGAGTTGTGCTAAAGCTAAACGATAGAGCCGCTCGCGGTACGGCAATAGGCGCGCCATGAAATCTGGAATGTTTTTGAGAGCAAACGAGACCAGTGCGGCCCAAAGATGCTGCATTGGCAAGGGGTGATTGCGGTTGGGGGCTGTCTTGTCAACCACCCCAAAACCCCTTCTACAGCATAAGTAACCTCTTCTGCTTTTCAGCCTGCCGCACTTTGCAGAAACACACAGCGATGGCTGCGGAATTCCATATCGAGGGAGGGCATAAAATCGGCGGTCACATTGTGCCACAGGGCAACAAGAATGAGGCTCTGCCGATACTGTGTGCGGCGCTGATGCATCCTGGCGAAGTGGTGGTGCGCAATGTGCCACAGATCGAGGACATCCGCAATCTACTCAAACTCTTGGTACACATCGGGGCGCAGATCACACCGCTTGCCGATGGGCATAGCTACGCCATCCGCACTCCAGAAATCCGCACGAGCGAACTCCCTGCCGAGCTGGTGGCGGGACTGCGCGGCTCGATTACCCTCTTAGCCCCCCTTTTAGTGCGGGCCAAAAAAGTTTTTTTGCCGCGTCCAGGCGGAGACAAAATTGGCCGGCGCCGTGTGGATACCCACCTTTTGGCGCTCTCTGCGCTCGGTGCCAAAGTCGAAGTCTTTAACGACGGTTACCTTTTGGAAACCGAAAAATTGCGTGGGACATCAATCTTACTTGATGAAGCGTCGGTGACTGGCACTGAAAATGCGATCATGGCCGCAGCCTGCGCGGAGGGTGTCACGCTACTGGAAAATGCTGCCTGCGAGCCCCATGTGCAGGGTTTATGCCGTTTCTTGCAAAAACAGGGTGTCAAAATTGAGGGCATCGGCAGCAACATGCTGCGCATCCACGGCGTGGGCGGATTTGAAAAATTGCGCGATGCAGAACATACCGTGGGTCCAGACTATCTGGAGATCGGCTCTTTTGTCGCGATGGCTGCGATGACCGGCGGTGATCTGGTGGTAGAGGATGTCAATCCAGTGGACCTGCGCATGATCCGCTTTGTCTTTGAACGGTTTGGTATCAACTGGCGCTACCACGAGCGCAGCGGCAAAGGTGCTATCTCGGACGAGCAAATTTTTGACCTTGTGATGAAGGCGCCCTACTCGCTCAAGATCCGCACCGATGTCCATGGCGAGATCCCCAAAGTGGACGACGCGCCGTGGCCAATGTTCCCTGCGGATTTGATCTCGATCATCCTGACTGTCGCCACACAGTGCACGGGGACTGTCTTGATCCACGAAAAGCTGTTTGAAAGCCGGCTCTATTTCACTGATAAACTCATCGGTATGGGAGCGCAGATTGTGCTGTGCGACCCACACCGCGCGGTGGTGGTGGGACCGTCCCGACTCTATGGCAGCCGGATGAGCTCACCCGACATCCGCGCAGGCATGGCGCTGGTAATTGCAGCCCTTGCTGCCGAGGGCAAATCCGTCATCCAAAACGTGGTGCAAATCGACCGCGGTTATGAAAATATCGACGCGCGATTGCGCAGTTTGGGCGCACACATCGAACGGGTAGAATGATACGGGAGGCTGGTGTGCAGCTTTTCGATGAGGAAGCAGAGCAAGTAGTGCTGGGCTCTCTGATGCAAAGCCCAGCGCTTTTCAACGATGTCGCACAGCTTTTGCGCCCCGAGGATTTTTACTATGAAAGCCACCGCCTCATCTACCAGACCATTGCTGCAGAAATTGACCGCGGGCAAGAGCCCAACCCCATGCTGATCATCAACGCACTCAAATCCCAAAACCTGCTCGAGCGTGTTGGTAACCGCTCGGCAATCTTGCACATGGCCTCGCAGGGAGTGCTGGTCGGCGTGCCGAGCCTGGCACAGAAAATCCGGGAACTTTCCTTGAGGCGCAACCTGCTTTCCAGTTTCCGTGAGCTGGAAAAAAAGACCTGCGACACCGCCTATAGCTTAGAATCGGTGCTGAACGACACCGAGGCCGCTCTCACGCACTTGGCTGATCGCTACAGCAATTACAATGTCGTCCACATCCGTGACGTCAACGAAGATTTCATGAAATTCATCCAGCATGTCCGCCAATCGCATGACGGCATCACGGGTACCGCAAGCGGCTTCCGCCGGCTCGACGATCTCACCGGTGGTTTCAAACCGGGGCAGATGATTGTGATCGCCGCCCGGCCGGGTGTCGGCAAAACTACCTTGGCGCTCAACATCGCGCTCAATGTCTGCATGAACAAACACAAGCCGATGGCGGTGGTCTATTTTTCGCTGGAGATGACCCGGCTCGAGCTACTTTTACGCCTGGTCAGTGCGCGTGCTTTTCTCGACTCGCAAAAAGTGCAAAAGGGGCGCATCAGCGAAAAGGAGATGGGCAGGCTCGTTGCGGCAGCCAAAGAACTCTATGATTCGGAATTCTACATTGACGACAGCGCAGAGCTGACCTCGTGGGAGTTTAAACAGCGCGCACGCCGGCTCTGGCGCACGCTACAGCAACAGGGCAAAGAGCTCGGCTTGATCGTCGTGGACTACTTGCAATTAATGACAGACCGCGAACGCGCACAAGAGGGCCGGCAAAACGAAGTGGCGGCAATCTCCCGTGCCATCAAACTCATCGCCAAAGACCTGAGGGTGCCCATTTTGGCACTTTCGCAGATGAACCGGGCAATTGAACAACGCGGCCGTGACCCGCGCCCACAACTTTCCGACCTGCGCGAGTCAGGCGCCATTGAACAGGACGCGGACATGGTGATCTTCATCCACCGTGAGTACGTGGTCGGTAAGGATTCTCCAGAAAACGAAAGCAAGAAAAACGTCGCGGAAATCATCATTGGCAAAAACCGCAGTGGTCCACGCGATAGCTTTGAGCTGGCCTTTTTGAGCGAAAAGAGCCTTTTTACCGACTACGAACCGCCGCGTTCAGAATAGCCATAGCTGTTCACCCTTGCGCATGCGGTAGAGGTTGGAAAGCTGGATGCCCAAAAGCCGAATCCTATCTTCGCGCAGTTGGCTGTCACTGACATGGAGGCGAAAAATCCGCCAGGCTGCCTCTTCTAAAAAAGGTGCTGTGCGGATTGGCACTGGCACTGTCTGCGCCCGTGTGATGGTGCGGAAGTCGGCGAAGCGCACTTTGAGCGTCACTGTGCGGCCGGAAACATTATCCTCGGCCAAACGGTATTCTAATTGTTCGGCCAAATCTTTGAGCGCTTGCGCAACCTCCTCGAGTTGGGATAGATCCTTATCGTATGTGCATTCCTCACCGTACGATTTGCGTTCAAAGTGGGCAATGACTTCGCTATTGTCAATCCCGCACGCCAATTGCCATAGCTCTAGCGCTGGTTTGCCCAGATGCGCCACCAAAAGATCCAAGTTTGCTTGCTGCAAATCAGCAATTTTATGGATGCCGATGCGCTGCAAAATTTCGCGCGCGCGTGGCCCAACACCAGGAATGGCCTCGACGGGCAGTGGCGCTAAAAAAGCCTTTTCTTGTCCTGGTGGCACCAGAGTCAGCCCGTCGGGCTTATGCAATTCGCAAGCCATTTTGGCCAGTGTCTTGCCAGTGGCAATGCCGATGGTGCAGCTGAGACCGATTTCTTTTTTGATCGCATCTTTGATGGCACGGCCCAGGCTTTTCCAAGTGCCGAATTTTTTCCCCGCATTACTACAGTCGAGCACGGCTTCGTCGATCGAAAGCCGCACAGTGCGCTCGCTAAAGCCGCTGAGCACCTCCATGACCGCATCAGAAACTTCACTGTAGCGGGCAAAGCGTGGCGGCAAAAAAACCGCATTCGGGCACAGCCGCCAGGCCATGGTCACTGGCTGCGCAGCGCGCACCCCGTAACGGCGTGCCACATAATTGGCCGAGCTCACGACACTGCGTACCCTACCGGCCCGCGGGTCGGCACCCACAACGATGGGCTGGCCCCGCAGCTCTGGATGGTCGAGCTCCTCGACACTGGCAAAAAAAGCATCCATGTCCACATGCACAATGCTACGGAATGCCAACTGTGGGGACGCCACCGCCATCATAGTGCTTTCTAGCAAATGGCGACGGGAATGCAAGCACACCATAAAAAACCTAAGTAAACACGTTGACACTCCATACGAATCCACCCTAACCCACACATGCTACAAAACCGTAATGAAGTAGAATATCCGGGGTTTTTTACTGTGCTCGAAGGCATCGATGGTAGCGGCAAAAGCACCACTGCAAGAGAAATCGCCACGCGGCTGATGGCAGAGGGGCTTCCAGTGGTGGTGTTGCGCGAGCCGACCGGCAAGACCGACGCGTCGCGCGAGATCCGCCGCCTGCTGCGCCAACGTGGCAAGTTAACCGCAGAACTCCATGCGCACCTTTTGGAGCTCTTCCTCATCGACCGGTTATGGGACATCCAGCACGAAATCCTGCCTGCGTTGCGGCGTGGGAAAATCGTGCTATTGGACCGCTATTACTTGTCAACAGCCGCCTACCAGGCACAAACCATAAACGAAGCACTTTCGATCCTGGAGTCATACCTCAACGATAGCCGTATTCTTCAGCCGGAGTTATGGATTTACCTCGAGCTGCCGATAGACGAGGCAATCAAGCGGCTTAGCGGCCGCAACGAGCTCGAAATTTTTGAAAACAGCGAAAGGCTGAAAGTAATCCGGCAGCATTATGCTGCTGTTTTGGCAGAGTTAGACCGAAAAGATAAGTATAAAATCATGACTTTCCAGAAAACGCTCAGCGCAGGGGACTTCGACGCGTTGGCCCATAAAATTGCCAATGCTTACCGCCAAAAGAATGGATAGGATTCTCGTCATCCGCTTCAGTGCGATGGGCGACATCCTCTTGGCCACACCCGTGCTGCGCCAACTCAAAGAAAGTTTT
>JANWWX010000090.1 GCA_025057195.1 Leptospiraceae bacterium
GTTTGGAAACGCCATTTTCCGGAAAGACCGATGCCAGTTTATTGTATTTCCACCGTGCGGTCTTCCACCCTTTTGTTAAAGTGAATCCTCCCCTTTTAGCTGTGGCACAGGTCGCCATCACCGATCAATACATCCGGCAATCGGTGCGGCAAAGCCTGCTTGAGCTCCTCATCGTCGGGGGGATTTTTTTTCTGGGGGCACTGGTTGCCGCCTACCTGCTGTCGCGCTTTGTTGTCAAACCAGTCAAAATCCTCTCACGCGGGGCAGAGGAGGTGGGCAAAGGCAATCTCGACTATACGCTGCCACCTTTGGGTAGCGACGAGCTCGGCCAGCTTGCCCGCCAGTTCAATGAAATGACAGCCAGCCTCAAGCGCGCGAGCGAAGAAGCCAAGGAACAGGCCGTACTCAACGACCAAATACGCCAGGCCAAGGAGATCCAAGAAGGCATGAACCCTGCTCGTTTTCTCAAAAAGCCGGAATACCAGATCAAAGGCTTCACCCGGGCCGCCAAGGGAGTTGGGGGGGATTATTATGACTTCCAGGTCTTGGGCGATGGCCGGGTGGCACTTTTGATTTCAGATGTCAGTGGTAAGTCGATTTCCGCATCGTTGGTCATGGTCCTGATCAAAACCGTCGTTGCCACATACCTGAAGCTATTCAATTCAATCCGCCCGGACACGATCATCCGCACCATCAACCGGGTCATGTGCAGCCAAGCCCACATTGACAAGTTCGCCACCATCCAGTTTTTACTCTTTGATCCGGCAACCAAGGTCCTGGAATTTTCAAACGGTGGCCATGGCCCCATTTTTCTCTACCGCGCAGCCCGCCGGGCTTGCACTGTAAGCAAGTTAGAAGGCCTGCCAATGGGAATTGAAGAAGACAATGTCTATCGCCTGGCCAAATTGCAACTCGAAAGCGGGGACATCGTGTTGCTTTATACCGACGGTATTACGGAGTGCTGGAATGCTGCGCGCGAGGATTTTGGCCTGCGCCGGTTGCGTGAAAAGTTAATTGAATATGCAGACCTCAACGCCAAAGAGATCATCGAAAATTTAGTGCGCGATCTCGATGAATACGCTACTGGCGCTGAGCAGCATGACGACATGACGATGGTCGTGATGAAGGTGCTGTGATGCGTGACGAAATTTTCAAGGAGCCTGGAGCAGGTCGGCAGCGGTTTGAATTCAATGCGCAGGTTGCCGCCGTATTTGACGATATGGCCTCTCGCTCAGTTCCCTTTTACCACGAAGTGCTCGCCATGAGTGCAGAACTGGCGCGCGATTTTTACCAGCAAGGCACCCAAATCTATGACCTTGGTTGCTCGACCGGCTCTTTGCTCAAGGCTCTTCTAACTGAATTTGGCAATACTCCCTTCCGCTACACGGGAATCGATAGCTCGCCGGCGATGATCGAAAAAGCACACGAAAAATTTTCTGGCCAATTGTCCGAGCAGCACCGCTTTGTCTGTGCCGACATCACAGAATTTGCTTATGAGCCAGCCTCGGTGGTCGTGGCCAACTACACGCTGCAGTTTCTCAAACCCCTGGCACGCCAACCACTCCTGCGCAAAATCTTTTCGGTGCTGTCAAACCATGGCTGCCTGATTGTCTCAGAAAAATGCCTCGAGGATTCCGCCGACATCTCGCGGCTTTATACCGAACACTACCACGCGCTCAAGCTACGCAACGGCTACAGCATGCTCGAGATCGCAGCCAAACGCGATGCTTTGGAAAATGTGCTCATCCCATTCCGGGTCAGCGAAAATACCGAAATGCTCGAAGCTGCGGGGTTTTCCCCCGTTTCGGTTTTTTTTAAATACTATAACTTTGTTTCTTTTTTGGCGCTCAAGGCGTAATGGGCGAAAGTCCGTTCGCGCTCCCACCATACCTGCCGCAAGCTGCTGGACTACAAAGAGAACTCGAAAAAAAATATAACCAACTCCAAAACTCACCCTTGTGGCCGCTATGGCAAAAGATTGCCGCGCTCGGTGTGGCCAACCAAGGTTTTTGCCTGAAAGACGGCGCCATCCAGGCACCTACCCTCCTTCCTGGTGCTGAGGCAATTGCGTGGGAGCTCTGCCCTTGGCGCAAGGGTCCCTTTGCCTTCGGTGATTTTACCATCGACGCCGAATGGCGTTCTGATTTTAAATGGAACCGCCTTTCGCGGCAACTACCCTCGCTGGTGGGCAAGACCATCGCCGATGTCGGCTGCAACAACGGCTATTACCTCTACCGCATCCGCGAGGCAGGGGCAGCGAATATCCTCGGTTTTGATCCCACTTTGCGCTATTTCCTGCAGTATGCCCTGGTGCGCGCACACACGGGCAGCGTCGCCGACTACCTGCCACTTGGCTGGCAGGCGCTGTGGCATTTGCCGGGGGCATTCGATGCGATTTTTCTCATGGGGGTAAACTACCACGAACCAGAACCCCTGGAACTATTGCATGCCTGCCATGCTGCCCTGCGCTCCGGTGGCTTCCTAGTTGTAGAGTCTGTCGTCCTTCCAGGAGAATCGGATTGGGAAATTTTTCCGGCCGGTAAATACCACGGCATCGGCGGTGTTTTTGCCATTCCCTCGCTACGTACCTTAAAGCGCCAGTTGGAACTTGTGGGGTTTGTGGGCGTTGAGGGATTGCATGAGATCGAACTGACACCAGAAGAACAACGGCGCACACCGTTTTCCCCGCAACCCAGCCTTGCCGAACACTTGGCAAAGTCCAAAGGAAATTATCCTCCCCTCTTTCGAGGTGCTTTAATTGCCAGGGCAGGTAGCTGAACGCAATTAATAAAAAATCCATGCGCTTTTGCGCGACATAATTTTTTATCAAAAGAAAAAATGGCACCGTCGAAAATAACTACATAACATGCGTCATAATACTTAGCACGGGTATATGACGCATAGAATAGATTAGGAGTGAGCATGGCCAAAGCTGCCCGGCGGAATTATATCAATAATTTTAAAGAATACCTGAGCATCGAACGCGGGCTTTCGGAAAATAGCATTTTTTCTTACCTTTCCGACATCCAAAAATTAGAACGCTTTCTTAATAAAGAAAATAAGCAGTTGCAGAACATCACGGAGAAAGACATTGCCAATTTTCTCCGCGAGGAATCGCGCAAAAAGCTTTCGAGCCGCACGCGTGCGCGCATGATTGCATCGCTGCGCCAGTTTTATGGTTATCTCGAAAACCGCAAGATCATCGATGTCAATCCGATGCATGCGATCGAAGCGCCCAAAATCGAAAAGACCCTACCCGATGTCTTGTCGCAACAAGAGGTCCGTAAGCTTTTTTCAGTGTTCCGCGAGGACAACTTACTCGAGCTGCGCGACAAGGCTATGTTTGAGCTTCTTTATTCTTCTGGTCTGCGCATTTCCGAGGCGTGTGCGCTGCGGCTGGGTGATATTGATCGGCAAAACCAAATCCTGACCATCCGCGGCAAGGGTGGGCGGGAGCGCCTGGTACCATACGGGGAAGTGGCCGCTCGGCTTTTGGAGCAATACCTCAGCCAGGCGCGTGCCGAAATCCTCAACCAGCATGAGTCAGATTATGTATTTGTTTCCAAAAAAGGTGGCGCCCTATCGCGCAAAAGTGCGTGGCGGCTGCTCAAGCGTTATCTCAAGCGCGCTGGCATCCACCGCAATGTAACACCACACACGCTGCGGCATTCGTTTGCCACACACCTGCTGCAGAACAAAGCTGATCTGCGGGCGGTGCAAGAATTGCTTGGCCACATGGATATCGCCACCACACAAATTTACACCCATCTTGTCTCGGGCGAGCTGAAAAAAACGCACCAGCAATACCACCCGCGCTCTTGATCAGGCGGCAGCGGCGATCGCATCAAGCTTGCGCCGGATAAAATGGTAGCTGAGTGCTTCGAGGATGTGCTCCTCGCGCAAATTTGTTTCGCCACCAAAATCGGCCACTGATTGGGCGACGCGCAGCACGTTGACCCAGGCGCGCATCGAGAGCTTTTCCGCCACGGCCAAAGTTTCGTAGAGCCGCTCGATTCCTAAGTTTGCTGCCCGCTGGTAAAGTACCAGTGCCGGCACGTGGTTGTTGAGCACGCCACCATTGCGTTCGAGCGCCTGCGCACGCGCCTGGGCAATGCGCTGCTGCAGCGCGGCGGTAGTCAACTGGCTTTCGTTTTGTGGCCATTGCGGCAACTCGTCGAGGTTGAGTTCGATCGCGATGCGGTCGAGAAATGGTCCCAGCAATTTGCTGAATTGCAATAGCCCATTCTTCTTGCTGCACCGGCAGTTACCCCCGGTGATAAATAGCGCACCGCACCGGCAAGGGTTGGCAGCACCAATGAGCTGGAAGTCCGCGGGATAGGTGATCGCTCCGCGCGCCCTGGCCACTGTGATCTTTCTTTCTTCCAGTGGTTCGCGCAGGCTCTGCAGTGCTTCGTTGCGGAATTCGGGCAGCTCGTCGAGAAAAAGCACCCCTTTATGTGCCAAGCTGACCTCGCCAGGACGCACAAGGGTGCTTCCTCCCACCAAGGCCGGCGTCGAGGTAGTATGGTGTGGCGTGCGGAACGGCCGCTCTGTCACCAGTTCACTGGTCAACCCGGCCAGCGAGTGTAGCTGTGTGATCTCGGCTGCCTCGTAAAAGTCGGGAGGTGGCAGCAGGTAGCGGAACGCACGTGCCAGCATGGTCTTGCCTGTGCCAGGAGTGCCGACCAAAAGTGTGTGGTGGCCACCGGTGGCGGCGATGGCGAGTGCGCGCTTGGCCGAGCTCAGGCCAAAAATATTTTCCATCGCAATCTCCACAGAAGGCCAGCGCGGGGCATAGACCGAACGCGGTGCTGCAGGCAACAATCCAGAACAAAATTCGGTGAGTTCACGCAGGTGGTGCACCACGAAAACTTCGGTTCGCTCTGGGAATGTGAGCTCTGCCCCTTCGGCCGGTGGCAATACAATGCGCCGGATATTGCGCTTGCCCGCAGCAAAAAGCACTGCCGCTGCCAGACCACGCGCTGGCAAAATTTCTCCCGAAAGCGAAAGCGCACCTAAAACGACCGTGTCGGCAAATGCCTCCTGCGGCAGTTGTCCCGTTGCGACCAAAAGAGCTGTCGCCATCGCCGCCTCCAGTAACCCACCTTCTTTAGGAATGTCGTTGGGCGATAGGTTGATCACCAAATGGCGCGCCGGAAATTGGAAACCAGCATTGCAGATTGCGGTGCGGATGCGCTCCCGGCTTTCGCGCAGCGCATGGTCGGGCAAGCCAACGATACTCAAATGCGGCAACCCTGGCAAGACATCCGCCTCTGCGGTAACCAGGCTATTGTGGAGCCCTGGCCGGGCTGTAGTGTAGATTTTTGCGTACATTTTTCACCCTCTACTATATATATACCAAAAAAACGTGATTTTTTTTCAGCTTTTTAGAATTTTTTTGCGTGTCCTCCGCCTCTCTTAACCACCCGCATTGGTTTTTAGGAGAAACAATTCTAGGTTTTGCGTTGCTCTATGGTTTATGGATGTGGTTTCGCTGGTGAAAATCGTAAAAATTCTGTGCAAAATACCCCAAAACATGACCGCCTCAGCCAAGCTCAGCATCACGAAGACCACAAACTATGCAGCGCGCTATTCCAT
This sequence comes from Leptospiraceae bacterium, assembly GCA_025057195.1. Taxonomy (GTDB): domain Bacteria; phylum Spirochaetota; class Leptospiria; order Turneriellales; family Turneriellaceae; genus JANWWX01. The sequence continues at coordinate 5,599 of JANWWX010000090.1, forward strand.
ATCGCAATAGACCTGCACGGTGCGATGCTCTCGTAAGCACCCAACGCTTGGTGCTGCAAACCGTCTGGACTGCCCCCTATCAGGAAATGTAGAATTCCTATTTTCTACTGTTTTGTGCCGCTGGCTTGGCGGTGTTGGGTGGTTTGGAGGGTGAAAAAAGCAAAAATTCTGTGTAAATGTACCCGGCAGCGCCCCACATTTTGACTTCCATATC
>JANWWX010000091.1 GCA_025057195.1 Leptospiraceae bacterium
GCTGTGGCAAAGGTAAAGTTGCCGTCGGCTGTGAGAATAAGATCGTCCCCGCCATTATTCTGTAACACGAGCGTCCCAGAAAGTCCGGTGACTGTGCCACCCACGGTATAAAGCGGCTCGCCGCTTTTATCCTTATCTGCCTGGCCAAGATAGGTTTTGCAGGCTAAGGTGAGAACAAGGGCCATATACCACAAAATGCGCATTCTTGTCTCCCCCCAAAGGCCATAAAAAGCCGCAGCAGTGGCGAGAGTGCCAAAAAGTGAATAGTTAGTCAGGGAGTATCGCTAGGGCATCCGTGATCCGGTGAACTACCCCTGCTGTCACATAACAGGCGAAGACAGAAGCCGTTTTGCCGTCCGTTTCGAGCGCAATGTGGTGGTGGTAGCGCCGGCCGTTGTGTAAGAAGATGCGTGGCCAGCGCGCGGCGTTCACATAAAGGACTCCATCACAGTAAAGATACCACTGCTTGGGTTTTTTGCCATGCTTGGTGGGGTAGTGCATGTGTCCGGCAATGACTGCAAGCGGTGGCTTGCCGATACTTATGGCATAAGAAATCGCATCGGCCAGATCCGGGTCACCGAAATCCACTTCCTGCGGTAGGAAGTCCGCCCCCCAAATATCGGTGGCTTTTGGACCTAAACCGTGTGGGCCGTGGTGCGCCAAAATTATATAAGGCGAATGCACACCGTCGATGAGCGATTTTAACCGTTCACTGCTTTCTGCAAGTGTGCGGACGCCATAGGTCCTTTCTAAGTACGGGCGAAAATTGACTGTACCGTTGGTGCTGCCCATCGAAAAGGGGCGGGCCGCCACCAGGTTGAGACCACCTGGTAGTCCATGCAGGGAGTAGCCGCAAAGTGTGGTGTGGCGCAATTCCTTTTTCAGTCGTTCCATGCGCGCTGGCTGCGAAGCCGCACCGAGCTGGATCAAAAATTCGTTCTGCCACAGCTCGCCCAAAAGCGCGCGCACACCCGTGGTGTCGTGGTTTCCCGGGATGAGGTACGAGGGTTTGGTGAGGGCGTTAAAAAGCGGGAGGAGCTTGAATAGGCTTTCCGGCATGCGCGCTGCAAGGTCGCCCACAAAAAGCAGCGCGTCGTAGTCAGAGTTATTGAAAAACTCGACATCGTCTTCGTCAAATTGCAGGTGCAAGTCTCCCAGGATCGCATAAGTGGGCATGGTGTTCGCTTGTGGCCAGTCTTTGTTTGTAATTTCCTTTGACAGCGCATTTTCAAAATCGGGCGTGCAACCATGCAGAATTTCAACACGTACCTGGCGCAGGGGATTGGTTCGCTGCCCAGTTCGTTGGTTTCCGCAATCCTGATTTTGGTTTCCATCCTGGCGCTGACAGTGGCTTTGGAACGCGGCTACATCCTCTTCCGGGCCAATGTCCCGCTCAACCAAGAGGAGGCGCGGCAGCTGGTGGCGCTGATTGCTGCCAAAAAACTGGATGAAGCGCGCGAATTCTGCCGGGGCAAGCTACACCCTGGCTACCGCGCGGTGCTGCGCATTTTAGAGGGCAAGGATCTGCATCCAGACCTGATCGGCTTTGCGCGCGAGGCGATCCTGGAGGAGCAAACCTCGTTGGAGCGGTTCACCCCCTTTTTGGGCACGGCCACGACACTCGCACCGATGCTCGGGCTTTTAGGCACTGTCACCGGCATGATCAAGGCGTTCAGTGCCTTTGCGCAGGCGGCACAGCGCTCGCAGCAGTTGACGATCGGAATCCATGAAGCATTGATCACCACGACGTTGGGGCTGATGATTGCGATCCCTTCACTGCTCTTTTATAACTATTACGTGAAGCGCACCAACCAGCTCATGGATGAGTGCGAGGTGTTGGTCGAACGGGCAGTCAAGGAACTCACTTGATGCTCCGGCGTTCGGCACAGCGGCTGAAGCTGCGCACAGGAATCGAGCTTGCACCATTTGTAGACATCCTTTTTTTGTTAGTCACCTACTTCCTCATGAATGCCACGCTGGCCAACAACCCACAGATCCGCATTGAGCTACCCAAATCCGACACCGCGCAGATCACAGAAACCCAACCCTTGGTGGTATTGATCAACCAGGACAACCAGATTTTTGTCAATGACCGCAACGTGCCGCTGCGCGAACTGGGTAAAACCGTGGCCAGCTTGCTCAAAGACAAAGAAAAAGACCAAGTGATCATCCGTGGCGACAAGCGTGCTTCGTACCAAATGGTCATTTCTGTGATGGACGAGCTCAACAAGGCCGGTATCACGCGCTTTAACCTCGCCACCGAACGCTGATGCGGCTGCCACTGTGGCTGAAAGATCGCACCCGGCTTTTTTATGCGTTGGCGGCGTTTAGCCATGGCTTAATCTTGGTCTATTTTTTTCGCGTATTGCTCAACGAGCTTTATCCTTTTTTCCGTGGTATCGCCTCGCTTTCACAATTTGCGCTGCTATTAGTCGCACTGGCATTCGCAGCTGCCGCTCTCTATTCCCCTCACGGTACAAAAAAACCAGCAGTCCAAACTTTGCGGTTGGCAATGGTGTTGGCGATAGCGTTGGTGCTCATCGCAGTATTCCGCATTTTCGGCCGCGAGCGGGTACTTTTACTTTTTCCGCTGCCGGTCACGGCACTTTTGGCCACACTCTGGTACGAACAGGCACGCTATAGTTTTATTTACCAAAGCCACAAGCTTTGGCTGCTTTTGGGAATGGCTTTCGCGCTGGCAACTAGCCCCATCGCAGCTGCAGGAGACCTTTTCCCGGCCTTGCCCGCTGTCGCCATCCTGCTTTCTGAATTGCAGCAGCCAATCCTTCCGGCCATTGCGCACGAACGCATTGTGCCTCTGCGCCAGTCGATCGCAATACTGCGCTATGCGTTCCTGGCGCTTGCCTTCCACGGCATCTTGGGACAGAACCGTAGCCAATTGCCGGGGGTGGCAATGGTCAGCCTGGGAGGACTCATCGCCACGCAATTGCTGCATTTTGTGGTTACCGTGCGGCCGCATGTGCTGACAGGCTTGCTGGTTTTACCGGTGCTCCTTGCTTTCTTGGCGGGACTTTTCAACTTTGTATCCTACAACTTGTGGGGGGCTGTGGCCTATGTCGCGTTGCTTTTTTGGGAAAGCATTTTTTTCCGCCGCACGCACGAAGCCTATTTGCCCCGCGAAAAGATCCTTGCTGCAGCCACCATTGCCTGGGCGTTTTTTTCTTATTATATCACGACCGACTGGCTGCAGATTTTAACTGGCATCTTGGTTATTGTTGTGCTTGCCGGCATCCTCTTTTATGTCGCCAAGAATTGGCGCAAGACGATCACAGCGCTTTTCCTCTTAGCAATTGCAAGCTGGATTTTGTCGTTACGCTGGAAAATCAGCCAGTCTGTGACACGCGATTTTTTCCGCATGCCTGATACCCGGCTTTTTGAGCCACAGCTGCCAGCCACCGGACTGGTATTGACCATTTTGGAGTTACAAAAAAACCAAGAACAAAGGATCCGCACCAACGTTTTGCCTGAAGAGCTCATGACTGATCCCGCTTGGCGCAGCGAAAAGCTCTTGCCATTCCGCAGCACACCGGCAACCCTCGTTTTGCGTTTCGCCTACCACTGCCTTGTGCGCCGCCAACCAATCACTTATATCCTGGATGAAAAGAGCTTGGGTGTTTATGCTGAAAGCCAGGCGATCTTGGCGCTGCAGGACCTTTTTCGGCACACAGCCTGCACCCTCTATTTTACCAGTGGGGAGGCTTTGCGGCCACTGCAGCGGCCAGCGGAGCAGATTTTTCCGGATCCGCAAAAGCTGCGTACGTTGACCAAAGAAGATGCAGCAAAGCTTTTGGCTTTGGCGCGTGCGATCAAAAGGCGGGATCAATTGGCCGAAGCACAGCAGATATACGACCAAATATTCCGTTTTTTTCAAGACGACCCGATGTTTTTGCGCGAGCTGGCGTCATTGGCCGCAGCACGCGGTGATTTGGAGCAGCAGATCCGCCTGCTCAATTTGGTGATCGCCTTACGCAAAGATAATACACTTTATGATAAAAAACTTTTGATGGAGCTTTATGCTCTGAGCAACGAGCGCAAGAAAAGTGCTGCACTGGCCTATGAAATTCTGGCTGAGGGTCAGGAATCCCCGCTTGCGATCTTTGCCTTTTTGCAGCGGCTTTTTTCTGAACCATTTGACCGCTACGAGATGCAAGCACTCTACCAACGCGTTTTGAACTACCAACCGCGTACCGAACTGGAGATCATCAAATACACTGGCCTCCGCCGCACAATAGAACAGAGCCTGCAGCAAAATCCCACTTACGACCGCCAATTTACCGACGAAAAGTACCGCCAGGAATTTATCAGCTTTCCTGAATAAAAAATAGCGCGCTTAGTTTTTGGTTTTGTTAAAATGCTCGGAGGCCTGGCGCAGAAATTTTTTTTCTTCGGCAGAAAGGCTCTTCATGCCGCCGCGCGAGATTTTGTCAAGGATGGCATCGACGCGTGCCTCGAGTTCTCTGGGGCTCATGCTGGCGAGTGGGTTTTTGCGTTTTTCCCATCTTTGGCGCAGTGTCTCTGCCCAACCCGAAAAGATTTGGCCGGCGCGCGCTGGCTCACCGCCAGTGAAAAGCAAAAGCAGACCACCGCCGACAAGCCCACCCAAATGCCCGGCCGCGGACAGCACAAACGGCGCTGACAAAACTGCATATGCCAGCACCAAAAGGCCGGTGATCAACACCACAAACTTCATGCGCACTGGGAACAGGAAAAAAAACCAAGCCTGCCGCTCCGGCCAATAGACTGCATAGGCAAAAAGTAGCCCTAAATTGGCACCTGCTGAAGAAAAGAAATTCTCATGGCGCATTGCCGGAAAGAAAGCCGCCAAAAGCAAAAACATCGCCGCCGAAAATACGGCACAAAAAAGGTAGTAGCGCAAAAACGTACGGCGGCCCCAGCGCTGCTCCAGTTCCGAGCCAAACATCCACAAGGTGAGCAAGTTGAACAGCAACTCGAGTGGGCTGATGTGCACCAGGCTGGCGGTCACCAGCTGCCAGAAATAGCCGCGGTGGAAGAAAGCATGCCAGTTCAGCGCAAAGGTGTCGCGCAGTGTGTGGCGCTGCCACAGCACCAGTTCCAAAAGGATTGCCACAGCCAGCGCCACCTGCATCCGGATCAGGCGCACAACAGTCCAGGTCGCTTGTGGTGCTGAATACATGCTATTCCATCTGCGATTTCCGAACTAATGCCATGTGGTCAAGCTGTCCCCAAAACATGAAGCCGTCACCACCGCCATCGGCTGCACCGCGGATTTGGTCTGTAAAATACTTTTTGCCATAGCCCCAAATCCCGTTTTTCATCGGGAATGCCTGCAAATAGGGCCGCAGTATAAAGCGTCCCTGTGCAAAGAAACTGCCGCGGGCAAGTGCCAAGTAAAGCAGGCGGTATGCTCGCTCGTCGCGCGGGTATTCGCGCATGAAGTCGTCGCCAAAATGCGAGCTATAATGCATTGGCGAGATAATGTCGAGAATGCGGCCATAGACCTCCAGATCCTGGCCAATGGCCCCCGGCACACGGTACATGCCGTTATAGCCATAGATGTCAGCGCCCAATGGCAACGGGGTGGCCTGGCGTAGCGCGGATAAAAAATTCTCGAGTGCTTCCGAATGGTAAAGCTCACTGGTTTTATGGCGGAAGCGGCAGCGTGCGATCGGTCCATCAGAAGGAAAGCGGAT
>JANWWX010000092.1 GCA_025057195.1 Leptospiraceae bacterium
AAATTGAGTTTTACCCCATACCCAACAGACAATGGCTCGGCAACGCCCAATGAATAAAGTGCTCCGCGCAGGGGGCTCTCGGCCGCAGGCACGACCGAACAAAACGCAGCCTGGTGCACTTGGATTACACCATGCTCGCCAAGCCAATTTTTCAGCAAAAAATACCACTCGTCTGCCGTGCGCCGGCTATCGGTGGCGGCACGCAGCGTGCTGAGTAACCTGCCATCGCGCCAGAGCCCAAAAACAGAATGCGAATTGCCGACATCGACGGCCAGCGTGGCATCGCTTATCACCGGTTCTGCTGTGGCGCCTCGGCAATAGTGACCTTCACGTTCATCTCTTTGCCTTGGCGGATGATCCGCAGTTCAATGGTCCCGCCTACCCCCTTTTGTAGCACTGCTGATTTAAGCACGGAGAATTTATCGGCCGGTTTGCCATCCACATGGGTGATAAAGTCGTTGGCCACAATGCCAGCTTTGAACGCCGGTGAACCGATCACCACTTGTGCGACGATCAGCCCTGTTTTGCCCGCGACCCCCAAAAGCTCGAGCTTCTCATCGGTCACGTCGGGATCGATCGAAACACCGATGTAGCCCTGCCGGATCTTTTGGCCTTTCTTCAGTTTTTCAATCACGTGTTTGGCATGGTTAATCGGGATGGCAAAGCCGATGCCGATGCTACCACCTGACTGTGAGTAGATCATCTGGTTGATGCCGATCACCTCGCCACGGATATTGAGCAGCGGGCCACCTGAGTTACCCGGGTTGATCGACGCATCAGTTTGGATCCGGCTGACTCCATCAGCAGAGTTGACATCCTGGCCTTTCGAGGATATGATCCCCATGGTGAGTGTGGACTGCAGGCCAAATGGATTGCCAATCGCGAGGGCAACATCGCCGACCTCGATTTTGTCTGAATCGCCCAAGTATGCTGTCTTCAATCCCTTGGCGCCCTCGATTTTGATGAGCGCAATGTCAGAGTAAGGATCCGAACCCACTAACTTTGCCTGGTATTCTTTGCCATTGGTGAGTTTGACTGTGATTTTATCAACTTTTTGTACTACATGGTGGTTGGTGACCGCATAACCATCAGGAGAAATGATAAACCCCGAGCCGAGTCCAGTACGTTTTTGTTTTTGCTGTCCTTCAGGAATTTGGAAAAAGCGGCGGAACAGGGGATCGTTGAAAAAAGGGTGAACGACCTCCACCGTTTGTTCGGTTTCGATCCGGATGACCGCGGGGTTCACCTCCTTGTAAATTTCACGGATGGCATTTTGGAAAATTTCTGCCTGCTGGATTGAAGGTGACCTGAGTAGTGGGTTGGTCGTAGCCTCGACCACATTGCCACTGCCACTGCAGGTGCCGGCAAATGGCGAAAAGGCTACTCCAAGCAGGAAAACAAACATGGTCAAATTGGCCACACCGAGCATCGACAACCGGAAACGCCGTCTGTTGAGTTTACGGAACATTTTCCCTCCTTAAGTGGATGATGCTAATAAATTCGTTGTACTGCATAGGTGTTGTTATTATATAAAAATCCGGTGGCAAAACCCAAAAATGCCAGAAATAGCAAACCTGTAACAAGCACTATGCGCACGCCCCGCCCTGGCACAAATCCCATTAAAGTGGCTTGCTCAGAAAAAAACATGGCTTTGAGGATGCGGGCATAGCCCCAAATACCAACCGCAGTCGCCAACCCTGCCGCAGCACCCAAAGGCAAATGGCCCGAAAAGGCCAGGCTTTTGAAAAGAAAAAATTTGCCCAAAAAGCCCGCCAGGGGTGGGAAGCCAGCTAACGAAAGTACTGCCAATGCCAATGCGACTGCGGCCAAGCTTTTTCTGCCTTGCGCGATGTTTTCTAAGGTCACAATTTCAGCTCTGCCATTGTGTAGCTCCAAGAGTGCCACGGCCGTGAAAGCCAAAAATGCAGAAATAGCATAGCTGGCAGCATAAAGGAAAAGTCCTGCCCCGCTGTCCTGGCGGATGGAGCCAATGAGTCCAAGCTCGGCTGAGCCCGGAATAGCAAAAAAGCAGAGCATGAACCCCGCATGGCTGATCGAGGAGTAAGCCAGGATGCGCTTGAGATTTCTTGTGCCCATGGCGGCAAATGCGCCATAAAAAAGTGAGGCGACCGCCAGCGCGGTCAAAACTGGTGCCAGGTATTGCCGGTAGCCATCGTGGATTGCCTGCGCGACGCGGAAAAATACCATCACTGAGGCAAATTTAGAAAAGGAGGCCAGGATCGCAGCAAAGACCGTGGTCGTGCCTTCATAGACATCGGCAACATAGCTGTGGAGTGGCACTGCACCTAACTTAAAAAGAAAACCTGCGATGACAAAAATGTAACCCAGAAGAGCCGCCCGCATGCGCAAATAGTGTGGCCCTGCTTCACGCAAGTCACGCAGCTTCATCGTGGCATGGCTGCCATAAAGCAGGGCAATGCCCAAAAGGAAAAAGCCCACAGCAAACGCCGAAAGCAACAGGTATTTGAGTGCGGCCTCGTTGGCCGCGCGGGAGCGGCGCTCCATCCCCAGCAACACCAAAAGCGGCAGTGTGCCCAGCTCGAGTGCGACAAAAAGCGTGATCAAATCCTCAGCACAGAGGGCATAGCCATAGCCACAAGCGCTCAAAAGCAGGAAAAAAGCATTCTCAACAAAGTGGATGCCGTGCTGGGGCAAAACCGCACGGGAAACCAAAATTGCCCCCATCACCAAAAGCAAAAGCACCGCCAATACATTGGCAGAGAAAACGGAATAGCGGTAGCTCGCATTGAAGGCTGTCACCGCCTCGCCACTGCCAAATGCTGCCGGCAGCACGGTCTTGCTGCCACTGGCATCCGAAAGTCCCAAAAGCACCACCGCCAACGCGCACAGAAGAGTAAAAAGCGCCACCCCGTCAGTAACCCGCACACGCTGGGTACCTGGCAGTACCATTTGCAAAATCAAAACCAAAAGTGCCCCGCCTGCCAGGATGAGTTGCGGTGCCATGGCCAAAAGGTCTTGGCTGTTGAACTGCATCAGTGGCCTGCCCCTACATTGACGACGAGTGATTTTGCCGTGCTAGTGGCATTTTCGCCGAGAAAACCCGGATAGATGCCAAACCAGAGGATCGCGGCGACCAAAAGCGCCAAGCAGCTATTTTCCAGCCAAGTCGGCCGCCAATTCTCCTCTGGCAATGCCCGTATTTTATGGTAAAGCCGCAGCATGTAAATAGCCCCAACCACCAAAGCCAAAACGGCGATTGCGGTGAAAAACCACGAATAGTAAGATAGGCCGATGAGCATCAGGAATTCGCCGGTGAAGCCCACCGTTCCCGGAACACCGATCGCCGAAAACACTGCCACCGCCAGTGCCACTTGGTAGAAAGGTGATTGGGGAGCTGCCATTTTGCCGAAGGTATCCTCTTTGCCGCGCACCAGGTGCATCACAACGAGAGTGAATAAAAGCGCGTTGGTGAGGCTGTGCCCGACATTCTGCACAATCGCACCCGCCAACGCCTGTTCCTTATGGGTGAACAGCGAGGCGGCCAAAAGTCCCATGTGCGCCAAAGAGGAATAAGCAATAACATACCGGAACGACTGCTGGCGGTAAGCAACGAGCGCACCATAAATCATCGAGATGAGGGCAAGCGCAATGAGGTATGCCGACCAGTAGTCGATCATGCCGGGAAAATGCGGAACCACGAAGCGTAGGATCCCATAAGAGCCCAACTTGAGCAAAAGTCCTGAAAGCAAAATCGAGCCCAAAGGCGCCTGCGTGTGTGTGAGCGGCAACCAGGCGTGGAACGGCAATAGCGGCATTTTGGTGAAGAATGCCACCAGCAGGAAAAGCACGACCAATTTTTGCTTGTCCGGGGCCATAGTGGTGGTTTCCGGCGCAAACGTGGTGCGCAGGTCAAAATCGGCCCCAATGCGGGGTGTATAATAGATGATGGCGGCAAAAGCCAAAAGCAAAAAGACAGAGGATAGGAAAGTGTAAAGAAAGAAAAATAGTGCTGCCCGTTGGCGCTCTTTTAAGCCATGCCACCAGATGAGCAGTGTCGCTGGGATCAAAAATAGCTCCCAAAAAATAAAAAATACCACAAAATTCCACGCAGCAAAAATGGCGAGCACGGTGGCTTCCAAAAGCATGAGCAATCCCCAAAACGACAGAGGCAGATTTTTTTGCTGCACGCGTTCAGTGTTTAAGGAAAGCAAAGCCGCGATGGTAAAGAGGAATGCAGTGGATAAAAAAAGTGGCATGGAGGCACCGTCGAGTGCAAAGGTAAAATTGATTCCTACCCCAAAAGAAAACCAAAACTCGCGCAGCTGCGCCTCGCCATAGCCAGGAGCAAAATGCTTTTGTACAGCCACGGCAGCAACGAAAGTGGCGACGGTACCAGCGAGCGCAAGGTAGGCAGGATTCCACCGGATGCGCCGCGGCCATAAAAGCACCAAGAGGCCTGTGGCCATGGGTATCAGGATTGTTGCAGTCACCATCACAAAACCCCAAGCATTAAGGCTAAAAGTAGGACGATGCCGATGAAGATGGAGAGTGCATAGTGCGCTAAAACCCCTGTCTGCAGCGTTGCTATAAAACGCGCAACTTGTGCGGCAAAACCGGCCACTCCTTCCGCAATGCGGGGTATGAGGTTTTCCTCTGCTGAGGCCAGGCGCTGTGCCCACCGGCGGTAAGGCTGGACAAACAGGAAATCGTAAAGCTCATCGACATAGGCTTTGGCCAAAGCCAACCGTGCCGGCAGGCTACGGTAAGCACCCTCGGCCACGGGCTGGTTTTTGAGGATGCCGTAATAAATAATCGCCGCGATTGCCCCCACCAATGCCGCTGCCACCCCCGCGATGACGACCATGAGTTCCTGTTCGTGGCTGTGCTTGTGCTGCAGCACAATTACCAGCTGCGAACTATAAAGGGGGAAATTGCGTTCCAGGTATTCAAAAAAGTAAGGTTGATTGCCTGTAAAAAGTGCCGGTAAAGCGGCAAACCCGGCAAAAAGGGATGGTATTGCAAGAGCGACGAGCGGGAGATAAAAGCTCACGCGCGGCAGCTCTTCGCCATGCCCAATGGCGTGCGCTGGCTTGCCATGCAGTACAATGATCCCCAAGCGGAAGCTATAAAATGCGGTCAAAAGCGAAACCACAAGCAAGATACTCCCAAGGAACATGCCGCCAAAATTGGCTGAAAACGCTGCCGCGAGGATATGGTCTTTAGAGAAAAATCCAGAAAAGCCGGGTATCCCGGCAAGGGCGGCGATGGCAATCCAAAATAAAAACCCCAGGAGGGGGAACTCGCGCAAAAGGCCACCCATGTGGCGGATATTCTGCTCGTGGTGGAGGTAGGTGATCACAGCCCCCGCACACAAAAAGAGCATTGCTTTGAAAAACGCATGGGTAAAAAGATGGAAAAATGCTGCGGCATAGCTACCGCAACCCACGGCTGCCACCATCAAACCCAGCTGCGAAACCGTGGAGAAGGCGAGTACCTTTTTGATGTCGGTCTGTCCTGCCGCGATGAAAGCGGCGAGTAATGCGGTCAACGCACCGGTCCATGC
>JANWWX010000093.1 GCA_025057195.1 Leptospiraceae bacterium
AAGGCGTTCAACTTCCGTGTGGCGCTGGGCAAACTGATCACCTCGCTCGGTAAAGAATTTGAGTTACGCTCATTACTTTTTACCGAGCCAATCGCCCACGTAGTGCTCTATAAAAAAGGCGGCAATAACATTGTGCCTCTTTTGGTGCGCCCCAAAACGAAAGAAGAGCTTGCAAAGGAAAAAGCGGAGGAAGCAAAGAAGGCCGCCGAAAAAAAAGTAGAAAAGAAAAAAGAGCCTACAGAGCCAGAAAAGCCCTTCGACTTCCGTGAGCTGCCCACGGCAATTAAGGTTGGTAAAATTGGCATCGAGGGCGGCTATTTTACAGTCAATATCGAAGCTATTGGGCAAACGCTCAAAGTCAGCCGCACCAATGTCCTTTTGCGCGACATCCACATTGATCCCAAAAATCTGGAAAAATACAACCACGTGGGTTTGACCACGCAGTTTGATCTGGAACTCCAAGAAAGCAAGGCGCAGGGGATCAAATCGTTCAAAATCCTATTTGACCTGCAGGGGGCCATCATGCCAATCAATCCCAAAACGGGGCAACCGACCGAGTCGGTGACACTGCGCATGGGCTTGCGCAAGGGATCGTTCGTCACCGGTCTTGCAATTTTTGAAAAGCTCAAAGATAAAACCGAAGCTCTCAATAAAATTGGGATCAAGCTCAATTTCTTGTCAGAGACACAGACTCTGGCCAAAGATGCCTACGCCACGGTCTATTACAATAACGGCGTTATCACTCTCAAAGAACCACCGGCGTTGGTCACGGGCGATTTTGAATTCCGGTTGAGCAAGGAAGATTACATCAATGTCAAGTCGTTCGACCACCTGTTCCGGGGTGACCTTGCCCTCTCGGCACAGCATACCAAAACGGTCGAAACAGAACTAGAAAAGGCCATTGGCACTGCCACCCAAGCCGTGATCAAACAAACCCCCGCAGGGCCAGTGCGCGACCAACTGGCCAATGCGCTGGCCCCGGAAAAAATCCGTGCAGGGGTGTTAGGGCCTGCAATGAAAAATGGCCTTTTGACATTGGGCATTGAATCATCCGGTAACTTGCGTTCGCCCAACGTCCGCGTTGTCACACCGCAGTTTCCGGATCTCAAAAGCCTGATTGCCGCTGAAGCCAAAAAGGCGGCTAATGACCTCAAGGGCATGGTTGGGGCGCAGCTCGATGCCCTTAAGCAAAAGGCACAGGCGGAGGCACAGGCCAAGGTGGACGAAGCCAAACGCAAGGCACAGGAAGAGGCCGAAAAGCAACGGCGCGCTGCCGAAGCCGAAGCTGAACGGCAACGCCGGGCTGCAGAAGAGGAGGCAAAGCGCAAGGCAGCAGAAGAGGCTAAAAAACAACTTCCCAAAATCCCCGGCTTCTGAGTGCTGCGCGAGCTGGTACTTTTCTTTTTGTTTTTTTTCCTCTATTCGCTTTTGGGGCAATACCTCTGGCCGCTGCGTGAGGCGGCAGTGCTAGATTGGAAAGAGTGGGGTAATACACTGCTCTATTTTGCTGTGACAGCACTTTTGGCCCGCGCCACCGCGATCGCCTTCAGGCCAACACTGCGCCTGCCGAAAGGACAGCGCATTGTGGGAGTTGAGGAGGAAAAGCCACCGCAGGTGTTGGAAGTCATCCAGCCTGTGGTACTTGAACGCGAAACGCAAAAGCCGCGGCTCAAGAAAAAGTACCGCAGCCGATAAATTTTTAAGCACCGTTAGCCTAAAAATTACGATATTTTAACAAATGCTGCAGCGCATTTTAGGCAACATCATCCCCACGCTCGACCGGCTGATCGAGCGCATCCCGCCGCACATCCGCGATCTCATCCAAAAGGCAGCCATCGCATTTGCTGCGCTCTTGGCGCTGGTCGTCATCATTTCCGGCGTCAACAAGGGCTTGCGCGAGGCCCAGCCGGTAGGCTATAAATTTATCGAAAGCAACCGCGACCTTTTTTACCTACAGGAGATGCGCGAAGAATATGCCAAAAAGCGCAAGCTGGTGGAAGACATTGAAGTAGATCCATTGGAATTTCCCTCTCGGCGAGAACAAAAAACCGAACCGGGATTTACTAGCATGGGACGCGACACCCTCGGCCACCTCATGGGTGAAAAAGATGAGCTGCTAAAAAGTGAAGACCCTCTGCGCCCACGTGAAAAAGCCCCTGGCTATCTTGGGGATAGTTTTACCATCCCGCGGCTGACTCCTGACAAAAAAACAATCGAGGGCGATGACATGCTAACCAAAGAAAAAATCGGCCAAGCCAACACTACCAAATTAGACCAACAAGATGTTTTTAGCGAAAAAATCCAGGCTGCCAAGTCGGAAACGCAACAAAATAAAAATCCTGAGCAGCCTGCACGGTCAGAAAAAATCCCTGAACCCGCGCCGCGGCCATCTTCAGGCAAGCTCGAATTTTTAGACTGATGCGCAGTGCAGTTTGCGGTTTATTACTTGGCATAATAAACTTTTCCGTTGGCGCGCAAACCCTCTACGATGAACGGGGAAATCCGCTGCCACAAAAGGCAGTAGAGCAAAAGGCACAACAAAAAAGCGAAACGCCTGCAGCACAAAACATTCCGGGTGAAGCCACTGATGAGGAGGCTGAGGAAGCCAAAAAGAAACGCCAGGCTTTGACCAAAGTCTATTTTGAAAACGCGCAACTCCATTTGCGTGCCGGTAATATAGAAAAGGCCCTCGAATTCCTGCGCCGCGCCAGTGAGGCGGGCGACGATCAGCACGCTAAAGAGGCACGCTTGCAAGCACTGTGGCTGCGCGCACGCCGTGGCGATAACAATATCGCCGCAGAAGCCGAGACGTTGCCCGACGAACTCAAAACGAGCGCCTTCATGCGGGTGGCCGACGGCTATGCCACCTGCGCGCGCGAACTCGTGCGCAAAGACTGTTATTCCGAAGCAGAGCGGCTCTATGCCTTATTGGCAGAACAGGCCCCACTTTCGCCAGAAGGAATCTTGGCAGCGTTGAGGCTGGGACAACTTTTGGTGGAAGAACAAAAACCGGAATCAGCGCTGCCGCACCTCGTGCGCGTACTCCAAAACGAACGGCAGTCAGGCAAAAAAAGCGAAATTCCCTTTGATCGGGCCTGGTTCCTTTTGGGCAGGGTTTATGAAATGCCATGGTATAGTCGCGACGTGCACAAGGCGGAGCATGCCTACCGGCAGGTGTTAAACTATCCGCAAAGCCCATACCACCAAGAGGCAAAAAACCGCATCCGATACCTAAAGCAATTTGGTATGGGGATGGTAAATCACAGCTCGCCAAGCCCCCAAAAATAAATACAATAACCACACAGGCTAGAGTGTTATGTAGGATCGGAGCACGCTAATCGTAGCCGTAGTGGCTTCGTGAAGCTGCGGTGCCCCAGTGTTTTTTACACAACCTCACTTGAGTGCTTACCAAATTGCTTTTTTGTGGACATGCCAGCAAAATTTTTCTAGAAATGCCTGTGCTGGAGGCGCACCGTGAAAAAGATGTCCTAATCATCAAGATCACCGAACCAAAACTGCAGATGTACATCATCCCAAACCTGCGGTCGATGGTGAAGGATTGCCTCGCAGACAAGCCGCCATGTGTGGTGTTTGACTTGTCCCAGGTCGAGCTTTTTGACTCTTCGGCAATGGGAGCATTTTTCGGTTTTCAGAAAAATATCCAAGGCTGGGGTGGCAGGATGCGGTTGGCCAATCTCTCCGCCAAACTCCAGCAGATTTTTAAGGTAACAAAAACTGAGAACTCTTTTTCCATCTATGCTACAGTCGATGACGCCTTGCGCGATTGGATTAGCTAAATTTGAGCGAACTGTCCGTGATCGGTAACCAACGCAGCATGACGCTGTCAGAGAGGTAGTCGTTGCTCACCCGCCAAAGCAAGCTTTTGCCCTGGCGCGGTAGTTTGTCGGCAGCCCGGCGGATGTAGCCGGAACTCAGCGATCCCAGCACAGTTTCGGTCGTACGCTCGTCGGCGGGCGCTTCAGCCACGAACATGCGCAGGCGGTTTTTTTCCATGTGGCGCAGCAGACGGCAAATGTATTCACAGGCTAAATCCACCTTCAGCGTCCACGATGAATTGGTGTAACCAAAAATCACTGCGGCGTTGGGTACGCCTTCAAATAGCACTGCTTTATAGGTCAGGCGGTCGGCGATCGGCACTGGTTTACCATCGACCTCAACCGTGACGCCCCCCATCATCTCCACATTGAGTCCTGTTGCAGTGACGACGATGTCCGCTTCGAGTTCCTGACCAGACCGGAGTCGGATGCCCTTTTCCGTAAAGGTTTCAATGTGGTCGGTCACGACAGATGCCCGGCCGGCTTTGATCGCCTTAAAAAGATCGCCGTCGGGCACGACGCACAACCGTTCGTCCCAAGGATTGTATTTGGGAGTAAAATGCCGGATGTCAGTTGTTCCTGCCAGATGCCGCTCAGCCGCTGCGATGATCAGCCTTTTGATCTCTGCCGGCCTGCTGCGCGAAAGGACATAGATCAGGCGTTGCAGGGCAATGTTGCGAGCCCGGGCAAGTTGGAAAACCCAGGACTCAGGCAGAAAGCGCCGCAGCATCTCTGAAAAACTGTCCCGGGAGGGTATTGATACGATGTAGGTGGGAGAACGCTGCAGCATGGTGACATGCGCGGCTTTTTCTGCCATCGCGGGCACCAGTGTGACAGCAGTTGCACCACTACCAATGACCACCACGCGTTTACCTGTGTAATCCAAATCCTCTGGCCAGTGCTGTGGATGAATAATTGGCCCGCGGAATTTTTCCTCACCGGGAAAATTGGGCCGATACCCTTGGTCGTAATTGTAGTAGCCGGTACAGGCGATGACAAACTGCGCTTGGAATTTTTGCTGGTTGCCGGTTTCTTCTTCTACCGCCTCGATCGTCCACTGTGACTCGGCGCTAGAAAAAGCGGCTCGCACGACCTTGATGCCAAAACGGATCCTATGATAGACACCAAATTCCCGTGCCGTGTCTTCAAGATACTTTTTTATGGATGGGCCGTCAGAAAGCGTGCGTGCCTCCTTCCATGGGCGAAAGGCATAGCCAAAGGTATTCATGTCAGAATCCGAGCGGATGCCAGGATAACGGAAAAGATCCCATGTTCCTCCTAAATCCTTGCGCCGCTCGAGGATCACAAATTTTTTGTGCGGCAATTCGCGGACTAAATGGCAGGCTGCACCGATGCCGGAGATTCCCGCGCCAATGATCAAAACATCGAATTGCTCCACGCTTGCGGGCTGCTTAGTCGGCTCCTTCGGCATAATTCTATTATACAAAAAATGAACAAAGTGTCAACTTTTCTATTGGTGATGCTGTGCTTACCCCACACCGTAGCATACTCCACTGGTCGGTATTGCGTCCTTATGTGTGGAGTTTAGCATAATGGCTTTTTGCAGCCACCTGTAGGCAGCCAAGCATTGGTTGTTTAAAAATGCAAAAGTCACTAAGCACACCAATCCCATTGCTATGTTGCAATCCAGCGGCAAAACCCCGTTTTCTAT
>JANWWX010000094.1 GCA_025057195.1 Leptospiraceae bacterium
CAATGTTGCGATCGCCGATGACGACACAGCCATAGCTAACATTGCCGCCGTGGATATAAATGCCAGTGGAAACAAAGTCGGGATCGCGGCCATCGAGCAAAAGCATCGCACGGTCAAATTCGTTGGGATAGTTAAGGTGCAACGCGAGGTAGTATTCTTTGCTTGGGGTGAGCAGATCGATGCGGTAGATGCCTTCTGGGATCTGCAGATCGCCATAATAGAGCCGTGGCCCAATTTTGCCGCTGGTGGCCGTAAAATCCCAAGTTTTGGTATAGCGCCACCGGCCGTGCTGGTCGGGCAACCATAGCTCTACTTTGCGTTCACGCTTGAAGACCGCGACACGCACAGCCTTTGGCGGGAACGGCACTTCTGCTTTTTTGAGCGCCGGTTGCAGCCGGCGCACAACGGCTTCCTCTACACCTTTTGGCAAAAACGGCACCGCCGGCGATGGTAGTGGCCAAACCCAAAGCCAAAGGATCGCACTACTGCTGAGGACTTTCTGCAGCAGGCGGTTGCGCTTGCTCTTGAGTGGCATTGTCGTATTTTTTGCGGCGGTGCCTCCGGCGTCGTGGTTTTGGAGGTTTGGCGTCTTTTGGCATGGGTTGTTCGGCCTCAGTGGTATCTTTCTCTTCGTCGAGTTCCACCTCCTCTCCCGGTTTCCTGCGGATGGCAGCATCCAGTTTTTGGTGTAGCCCGATTTCCCAAAACAATGCCTTTTGCAGCGCGTCCTCATCCCCACTGGCGCGGGCACGCACCTTGTACACGGTAAAAGCCTCGGCAAAGATCTTGCGCTGCTGGAAGTCGCGTACCCAACCTTTGCGTTCCCGTACCTCGCGTCGGAAATAATTCTGCACTGAGAAAAGTTCAAGCAATTGCCCAAATTCCCGCCGGGTTAGTGCGAGTTCTTTTTGCAATTTCTGCAGTGGCGCAAAAAGTTTGCGCTCCAGAGCTTTTTCGTGGTCGTTGGGATTTTCTTGCAAGATTTTCTCCAGCACACCGGCGATGAGCAGTGCAAAATAAACCGTGAGGTTGACGTCTTCGTGTTCTTGGATCATGCGGTCGGCAATCGCCAAGCGCCGGCCCAGACCGGTCGCTAAAAATCCCTCTTCATCCAGATCCGGTACCAGTTTTTCGCTCGCGATAATGGTAGGCATCAGCACCTCCAAAAGCCGCGCACGGTTGAGGGCAGCAAAAATTTTGGCAGACTGTGCGGTACGGAACACTTTATTGTATTCTTCGTGCATGCGTGCAGGGGAGGCTTTGGTTAAGAGCCGGCGGTGCTTTTCGATCGCCCGTGCGGTTTTACTTTCCAGTTCAAAACCCAAAAGTGCGGCGTATTTGACCGCGCGGTACATGCGGACTGGATCCTCGGGAAACGAGATATGTGGGTCGCCGATGACGCGGATGACGCGGTTGCGGATGTCTTCAAATCCGCCGGTATAGTCGAGGATGGTCTCGTCACGGATGTCAAACGCAAGGGCATTGAGCGTGAAGTCACGCCGTGCTGCGTCCTCCTTGAAGCTTCCGTATTGGTTGTCGCGGCGTAAATAGAGCTCGTCGGCGGAGCGCGCGCGCACCCGGTTTTGCGGGAGCGAACGCGCAGTGGAAACCTCGATGATCTTGTTGCCGCGGAACACCACATGCACCAGGCGGAAGCGCCGGCCAATGATGCGGCTATTGTCAAACATGCGCCGCAGTTCTTGTGGATGCGCATCGCTGACCACGTCGAAGTCTTTGGGCTTGCGGCCGAGGAGCAGATCGCGGATCGAGCCACCGACAATGTAGGCCTCGCAGCCCATGCGGTGGATGCGCCGCACCACCTTGAGTGCGTCCGGATCGATCAGGCCGTTGTGGATGCCATGCTCTTCTTTGGAATAGACCTTCGGCTCTGGGTAGCGGAGGATCTTTTCGGCGCTGAGCGCCCTGCGCAATCTCAGGAAATGCAGGATTTTCCGCAGCATCGGGACCTTCCGGCCGCCGGCACACTGCAAATGCGGGACAGGCTCTCAAGTTTAATCTGCGACAAGCTCAAAATGCAGGATGTCGCGCAGCGAGCCACGCCGTTCTTCACGGAACACCGCACGCACGCGTGCTCCAATGAAAAGCCGGCTTTCGTCTTCTGGCACTGCGATGAAATGCTGGAAGTTGGTGTCGGCGCCGTCGAGCCGGAAGATGCCATAGCCATAGGGTATTGGCTTGCGCTCGCCCGTTTCAGGATCCAGAAACTGGAAACGCAGGATGGTGTAGCTCACAATTTTGCCTTCGGCGGAGACCGGCACCAGTTCGGTCATTTCGGTGAAGCACGGGCCACACACCTGCCGCACCGGCACATACACCTTCTTGCATTTGGGGCAGCGGATGCCATAAAACTGCTTGTGGTCGCGCAGCTCAGTCAAAAATTTACTGCCCCAGGTCCCAACAGTATAGCGGTAGGGCTGCGATGCATCGCCCGAGTGCATGAAGAATAGCCCTTGTTTGTTTTCTTCTGTGATCATGGTTTTTTTGCCCCCAAAAGCACAAGGTCTGTCCAAAAGCAGCCGCCAAAGCCTGTGGCCAGTGCTATTTTGGCATCTGGCACCTGGCGCTTTTCTGCCCGGTTTTGTATCTGCAATGCGGCTTCAGCCACCCGGATCAATCCGGTGGCGCCAATGGGATTGGCGCAGATTGGGCCGCCAGAGGGATTGATCGGTAACTTGCCGCCCATGTCAGTGACCCCGTCCCAGACTAAGCGCGGACCATCCCCCTTTTTGCATAGCCCCAAGGATTCGATCCAAATCAGCCCGGCATAAGAATAAGGCAGATACATTTCAATCACATCGAGTTGCTCCAGCGGATCCGTGATACCAGTCTTATGGAAAAGCTCACGCGCCGCACTTTCCATGGTCTTAAGCCCATCGAAATTGACGTCGGTGGAAAACGCAGCGTTGTGCCGCACCGAGGTACCTAAGATCCACGCTGGCCGATCGCAGATTTTTTCTGCGCTGTATTCATCGGCAAAGATCACCGCACAGGCACCGTCGGTGCGCGGGCACATGTCGAGGAAATGCAGCGGGTCTGCCAAAGGGGGAGAGCTCAAGACCTGCTTGATCGTCACCTCTTTTTGCATGTGCGCATAGGGATTGTTGGCGCCATGCTTGCGGTCGCGTACCACCACGCGTGCTGCATCTTCTTTCTTATGGTTGTAGCGTGCCAGGTATGCCTGTGCTTCCACCGCAAGGCCACCGATGGCCCCGGCAAAAACCAGGCGATCCCAAATGGGATCAAATGCCGTGGTGATCGCAGCGGTGGTATCCGACTCCGAATTTTTTTCCCAGCCAATGACCAAAAGTTTGGAAAAAAAGCCTGAGGCCACCAAGTGGTATCCCCCGATCGCAAGCGTGGTGCCGGTGGTGCCACCCGTGGTGAGTTTGATCACGGGCTTCAGCGTGCCGCCCGTTGCCGGCACTGACCAAGTATCGACATAGTTGATGCCTTCGAAGTGGTCCATGTTGCCGATGACAATGCCGTCGATATCGTCGATCGTGAGTTCTGCCGATTCCAGGGCACGCACCACCGCCTCGGTGATCATCTCTTGTGCGTTGACATCGGTGCGCCCCCCGCTGTGGTATGTCTGGCCAGAACCGACAATCGCCACCCGCCGTGCCATCATGCCTCCTTCGAAAGGACAAAGACACAGTGCGACTGCCCGCATGGTCCATTGATGCCGTGTGCGATGGCATTGCGCACCTCTTTTTTCACCTGGTGCTCGCCTGCCTCACCGCGGATCTGCAAACAGGCTTCAATAATACGGATTAGCCCTGCGGCCACTACCGTGTGTGCGGACAGAACTCCACCCGAGGCATTGACTGGCAACTTGCCATCGATCTGTGTTGCCCCGCTTTTTAAGAATTCTGCGCCCTTGCCTTCGGGACAAAAACCCAAGCCCTCATACCACATCAGCTCCATGTAAGTAAAGGCATCGTAGAGTTCGGCCAGGTCTATCTCTTCGACGCTGCGGATATTCGCCATCTGGAACGCACGCTCGGCGGCCTTTTTGAGCGCCGGTGCACGCGCCAGATCGCGCAGCCCCAAATCATAGGCATCGGCACAAAAAGCCGCACCGCGGATGAAGACGGGGCGGAACTTTTGCGGGTTGCGGCGCATGAAATCTTCGCTGGCGAGGATAATCGCCGCAGCACCGTCTGAAATCGGGGAAACATCATAGAGTTTCAGTGGGTCGGCCAGTTTGCGCGAGGCCATCACGTCTTTGACCGTGATGCTTTTGGCAATTTGGGCTTTGGGATTTTTGAGGGCGTTGCCATGGTTTTTCACCGAAACCAGGGCCAAGTCTTCCTCGCTGACGCCAAAAGTGTCCATGTAGATGCGTGCCTGCAGCGCTGCGGAAATCAGGTTGTCGACCCCCAACGGCCGGACATAGAACTGGTCGAACATGCCGTTGGTGACCAAGCTCATGTCGCTTTCGGAACCCTTGCTGTGTGCCACCACCAGCGTCGTCTGGTATTCCCCCGAAAGGATGCGCGAAAGGCCATAGAAGGCACCGAACGTGCCATCGCCTTCGACTGTTGAAATATTTTTTTCGTACGAACCGCAGGCATCCTGCACTGCCATCGACGAGATGGTGCGGCCATCCCAAAAGTCGTTGGAGACAGTGACGACATTGTCGATGTCGCGGATTTCCAACCCCGCATCGGCCAAGGCCTGTGTTGTTACTTCATAGACCATTTCGGCTATGTTTTGCCGGATGTTGCGGCGCTCCTGCCGGTTATAGGCGACACCGACAATGGCGGCACTCATGCTTGCTCCCGCAGAGGTCGGAAATAGCGGATGTCAAGAATGTGCCCAGTGCGCTCTTCGCGGAACACCGGCTCCACGCGCAGTCCCCGCCGTACCTTGTCAGGCTCGATTTCCCCCAGAAAATGCAAAAAGGCCTGTGTTGCCCCGTCGAGTTGGATCAGCGCATAAAGTTCAGGACTGCCCGCAGGCACTGCACGCGAGGCATAGCGGCGGCAGGTATAGCTCAGCACCATCCCGGTGCCCGGCAGTTCCAGCCATTCGGTGATGGGCTCGAGGGTATAAGGTGAGTTGCGCCGCGGCGGGCAGAATACCTGCCCTGTTTTGGGGCATTTATTGGCTAAAAGTTTTTTTTCGTCGCGCAGCGCGCGCAAAAAGCGCGAACCTGTTTCTCCCACGGACCAGGTGTAAGGGACTTTGATCCGGCTTTCGTGGACTAAGTGCTCCACGCTGTCGCGCCAGTCGGCCATGCACCACGCTAGCAAATCCGGCCATGGGGGAAACAAAAATTTTGTAGCATTTGCTATAGCGTCTGGACTATTGCAAAATTTTCCGCAAGAGTGATTTTCTGGACGGGCTGGCAGCACCACTCCCCGCCAGGACATCCTTGCGCAGCACCTTGCCGAGCAAGCTGCGTGAG
>JANWWX010000095.1 GCA_025057195.1 Leptospiraceae bacterium
AAGTCGCCATCTACGTGGATAACCTGGCCACTGCCGACGAGCTCACAGCCTGGCAAACACTTGGCATCCCGATCGCCTTTGGGCTAAAGCCGGACGAAAACGCAAAGGAACTTGCCCAGCAAATCGAGCAATATAAGCAAGAAGCGTGGTTGGCGCTCGATCCCAAGTTGTCTTCACTCACGGAAGAGGATAGTGATATTTCGCTGCGTGAGGTGCTTGAACAGGACCTGCTGGCAAATTATTTTAAAGATGCTCTCGAACAGACCGGTGATGTGTGGGGAATAACTATTCGGGCGCTTAATCCGATCACAACGAACGTGGCGACTGTGCGTGCGCTCTTTTCGGCCATCAAGGCAGAAGGTAAGTCCTATGTACTTCTGCCAGTCAATAGGCACCCAGCGCTAGATACCACCGCGCATGTCATGGGCATGAATGCCCAGAGGGTAAGCCATGACCTAACTGCGATGTGTGCCCGTTCCCCAGCACGGGTGTGGAATTTTATCCGCAACCAAGCAAAAAAAGGAAGGATGATTGTGCGTTTTTCTGCCCGGGCCAAGCGCTGTGCGCTTACACTGAGCCGAACGATCCGCCGCGATGGCAGCATCGACTTCCGCCCATTGAGCACTTTCTTTGGTTACACCGAAACTGTCCCACAAGAAAAAAGTTCGGAAAATTAAATCAGCCCTTGAGCAAAGCTTGGCGGCATTTTTCGAGCACACCAATCGCCTGCTCAAATTGGTTTTCGGCCATCAGGGCCAATGCCAAGCGCTGCACCTGGCGCACATTGGGAGTGGATTCCCCCGTTAAATAGCCCAATCCCGAAGCAATGGCAGTCCGGATGCCATCGTGGCCACCAAATTCTTGCTGCAGTAGCCCCCAAAAATCCGGTAGCGCTGGCAGACCGAAACGCAGCCGCAAAAGCTGGGCAATGGCGTCGGCTTCCTCTGGTTTGCCGAGCTTGAGAAAAGCGTATGCTGCGAAAAATAGGATTTCGTTGGGGAGCTTTTCTTGTTCTGAAGCACTGAGTGTGGTGAAAAATTTGGCGACCAGTCCGTGCTCGCCAAGCCTGTGCGCGCAGGCCATGGCAAAGCCAGCGGTTTCAGCAGTGGCCAAGCCCTTGGTATGATCGAGGTAAGTGGCATAGTAGCGCACAGCATCTTTGGGCTTTCCCCTGCGGATATAATAGGTAAGGGCAAAGTGTGTGACCTCACGCTGTGGTGGATGGGGGGAGTTGAGATAGCTTTCCACAGCAGCGAAATTTTTCCTCGCTTCCCAACGCTGCAAAACCGCCAGACTCATACCTGATTTTCGGCCAGATACCCATTATGCTATACAAAATGCCGAGTAGCTTGGCAATGGCGGGAGGAGATGATTTGGCATGAAGTTTGCTGAAGTTGCCGCGATACTGCGACAGCAGCTATCACCAAAACTAAAAAACTTTTAAGGAGAGTCTATGGCTAAACTGGAATTTGGATCATGGAAAGAGGTGATTGATTTCGCCAAGAAAAATGGCGTCCTCTTCTATGACTTTCGCTTCACAGACATCGGGGGAGCATGGCACCACCTTTCGTACCATGTTGACTCGATCAACGAAGATTCGTTCAAAGGATTGCCTTTCGACGGCAGCTCCATCACCAAGTGGCAACCGATCCATCTTTCTGACATGCAGCTCATTCCTGACCTGTCAGGGATGTTCTTAGACCCGTTCACCGCCAACCCGACGCTGGTGATCTTCTGCGATGTCTATGACATCTACAAAAAACAGATGTATGAAAAGTGCCCGCGTTCGATTGCCAAAAAGGCGATTGAGTATCTCAAAGCCTCAGGCATTGGCGATACGGCGTATTTTGGCCCGGAGAACGAGTTTTTCATCTTCGACTCAGTGCGTGTGCGCGACGAGATCAACTGCCAGTACTATGAAATTGATTCGATCGAGGGGATCTGGAACTCGGCAGTGGAAAGCTACCAGGGCAGTCCAAACCTCGGCCACCGTCCAGGAACGAAAGGTGGCTATTTCCCGGTGCCACCGCGCGATTCGCTCTTTGATCTGCGGGCTGAGATCGTCAAGACGCTGCACCAGATTGGCCTTGAAACCTTCGTTATGCACCATGAGGTGGCGCAGGCACAGGGAGAAATCGGTGTCAAGTTTGGCACCCTGGTGGAAGCTGCCGACAATGTGCAAAAACTAAAATACGTGGTGAAAAACGTAGCCAAACGCCACGGCAAGACCGCGACGTTCATGCCGAAGCCACTTTATGGTGACAACGGCAACGGCATGCACGTGCACCAGTCAGTGTGGAAAGGCGGGGTCAACCTTTTCGCCGGCGACAAGTACCAAGGATTGAGCGACTTTGCGCTACACTATATTGGCGGTGTGCTGAAGTATGCACAGGCGATTGCCGCATTTTCCAATGCCTCGACCAATTCGTATAAAAGGCTGATTCCCGGATTTGAGGCACCGTCGATCCTCACCTACTCCGCGCAAAACCGCTCTGCATCGTGCCGGGTACCATTCGTTGCCAACCCGAAAGCAAAGCGTGTCGAGTTCCGTTTCCCGGATTCGAGCTCAAACCCGTACCTGTGCTTCACGGCGATGCTCTTGGCAGGGATCAAGGGAGTGCAGGAAAAGATCGATCCCGGTGCCCCGATGGATGAGGATTTGTTCGAGCTAACGCTCGATGAAATCCGCGAAAAGGGCATCCAGCAGATGCCGCACACGCTGCGGGAGGCCGTCGAGGCGATGCTGGTACATCGCTCGATTTTCGAGCAGGGCGGCGTGATGACACCGCTTTTCATCGACACTTACAAAGAACTCAAATTCGAGTCGGAAATCTGGCCCTGGGAGGCACGCCCGCACCCATTTGAGTTCCTGTCCACCTATAGCTGCTAAAGTAGATGGGCTTAGGTATTTGCCTAAGCCCAGTCAAAAGTTTAAGCGAATTTTCCCCTGCTTGATGGAAAATTTCCATGTTATTAGCATAGTATGTAGAGCAAAAAACGCAAGAGCGAAAAGTTGCACTCATAGCATTATTATAGCCCGTTTGTCAGCCTCGGCTGCGGGTGGCTTGATTTAACAACGCGTTTCTGGTTTACCTGGCAGCTTGGAAATCGGCAGCTGCTTTATGGCACTTCCATCCATCGAACAGGCTGACGTCTCGGGCAAGAAGGTCCTCTTACGCGTGGACTTCAACGTGCCGATCGACAAAAACACTGGAGCGATCAGCGACGACACGCGCATTGTCAAGACACTCCCGACCATTGAACTTTTGCTCAACCGCGGTGCTGCTTTGATCCTCGTTTCGCACTTGGGGCGGCCGGAGAAAAAAGGCGATCCGGCATTTTCCCTACGCGGCGTCGCCAGCCATCTGGAAAAACTCCTCCCCGGTCGTAAGGTCTATTTTTCACCAGAGGCCATTGGGCAGCCGGCAGAGGAACTGGCCGCACGGCTTCTACCAGGAGAAATCCTGGTCTTGGAAAATATCCGCTTTTATGAAGAAGAAACTTCAAAAGATGAAAAGGTGCGCCACGAGTTTGCCAAAAAGCTCTGCAAACTTGCGGAGATCTATGCCGACGATGCGTTCGGTGCCGCCCACCGCGCTCACGCCTCAATCTATGAGTGCGCCAAAATCCTACCCAGCTATGCAGGGCTTTTGCTCAAAAAAGAGATCGACATCCTGGAAAAGCTGATGCTGGATCCGGCGCGCCCATTTGTCGCCGTCATCGGGGGGGCCAAGGTCTCCACCAAGTTAGCAGTGCTCGAAAACCTTTTGGCCAAGGCCGACATCTTGCTCATCGGGGGGGCGATGGCCTATACGTTCCTCAAATCCCGTTTGGTGGAAGTCGGCAACTCGTTAGTGGAAAAAGACTACCTCAGCCAGGCATTCCAAATTATTGATAAAGCGGCGTTTTTGAAAAAAGAATTTCTTTTGCCCGAAGACCATGTTGTGGCTTCAGAATTCAGCGAGAAGGCCAAGATCAAAACTGTCAAAAAAGCAATTCCCGAAGGCTTCATGGGCATGGATATTGGACCTAAAACCATTGATCGCTATAGCGCAATCATCAAGAAGGCGCGCACGGTGCTCTGGAATGGCCCGATGGGTGTTTTCGAGATGAAAAAGTTTTCTGCCGGTACCTTTGCCATTGCCAAAGCGATGGCCAAATGCAAGGGGGTAACTGTCGTCGGTGGCGGTGATTCGGTCGCCGCTCTCGCGCAGACGGGGCTTGAACACAAAATGACGCACGTTTCGACCGGCGGCGGTGCCACGCTGGAATACCTGGAGGGAAAAAAACTACCAGGAGTCGCGGTTTTGGAACGCTGAGTGGGATGCCGCACTGGCCTGAAAAACTCGCGCAGGTTGTGCAATCGATCCAACCTTCTGGCATCCGCCAGTTTTTTGACATTGTCGCCACGCGCAAGGACTGTATTTCGCTGGGCGTCGGCGAGCCAGACTTTGTCACACCACAGGTCGTCATCGACTATGCCATTGCGGCGCTGCGCGAGGGTTATACCCACTATACCGGCAACTCCGGACTCTTGTCGTTGCGCCGCGCGATCGCCGAATACCTCGAAAAAGAATATGGTTTAGATTACCACCCCGAACGCGAAATCCTGATCACTGTGGGTGTCTCCGAGGGCGTCGATTTAGCGTTCCGTGCATTGCTCAATCCTGGCGATGCGGTGCTATACGCTGAGCCGTGCTATGTTTCCTATAACCCGATGATCCGCCTTGCGGGCGGGGTGCCGCACGCGGTGGTGACAAGACCCGAGAACTGTTTCTCCCTCAAAGCCAGTGATATTGCTGCCAAGATGCGGCAAATCAAGCCCAAAGTCCTTTTTCTCAACTACCCTTCGAACCCCACCGGCGCCTCGATTGCCAAAAGCGAGCTCATGAAAATCGCACAGCTCTGCGAGGAGCACGACACCATTGTCATCTCGGATGAAATTTATGGCGAGCTCAGCTATAGCGGAAACCATGTGCCATTTGCCACGCTGCCAGCGATGCGCGAACGCACCCTGCTTTTGGGCGGATTTTCCAAAGCCTTTGCCATGACTGGCTGGCGCATTGGTTATGCCTGCGGTCCTGAGGAGCTCATCCGCGCAATGACCAAAATCCACCAGTATTCCATGCTGTGCGCACCGACGGTGGCGCAGATCGCCGCCGAGGCGGCGCTCCGCCATGCGCTATCAGAACGCGATCGCATGCGCGATGAATACCGCTTGCGCCGCGACCTCATTGTCGCTGGCTTCAACCGGCTGGGGCTACCATGCGCTTTGCCAGACGGTGCGTTCTATATTTTCCCCGACATCCGTGTGACCGGCAAAACCTCAATGCAATTTGCGACCGAACTTTTGGAAAGCCAGAATGTCGCGGTGGTGC
>JANWWX010000096.1 GCA_025057195.1 Leptospiraceae bacterium
TTTGGTGTTTGGTTTTCGGATGGCACACGACCCCACACCGTTCAATGTTGCCGGCTTTGTGTTTTTTATTGCTGTGGCGCTTTTTAGCCTCATTTGGTTTGTTGTGCGCAAAAAGTCTGCGCCGCAAGACAAAAGTGATAAGCTAAACCCATGAAGGCATTTTCCGTCCGTGGCGACACACCCGAAAAATTCCTGCGCAAGATGGAGCGCGCCCTCGCCAAAGGTGAGTTGGGCAAGTATGCAAAAATGTCGCTTAACTTGCCCGAAGCCCGGATTGCCTTTGAAAAAATGGGCATAACCGAATTCGTTTATGAAATCCAGTTGGATGGCGATTCCTTCACCGCCACCAAAAAAAGCGAAAAAGTCGCCCTTACGCACGCGCTTTTCCGCAACGAAGTGGAACGCGAACTCGAACGCATCATCCGCCGTTTCGGAGGCACGGTGCAAAAGTAATGCCATCGATGCTATCCTAAGCTGAAAGAGGTTCTTAGCGTAACTTAGGGCGCAAAAAATTCTGCGGCGGCTTGCCAAATGCGCCGAAAATCGGGTATGGTACGCTCGCTTTGGACTTCGGCCACTGGCATGATTGCGCAGCAGTTCCACATGGATACGATTGCGCACAACCTGTCGAACGTTAATACCACTGGTTACAAGAAAAACCGTGTGGATTTTGAAGACCTGCTTTACCAGCACCAGGTTTTGGCCGGGACTCCTTCGACCCCTGTTTCTGAAATCCCGGTGGGGGTCAATGTTGGGGTGGGGGTACGCCCGGCTGCAACACAAAAGATTTTCCAGATGGGATCGCTGCAATCCACTGGGCATAAGCTCGACCTGGCCATTTCTTCCGACGTTGGTTTTTTCAAGATCCTGCTCCCTGATGGGACTTTTGCCTACCAGCGCAACGGCGATTTCAAAATCGACTCGCGCCGCCAGGTGCTTACTTCTGACGGCTATCCGCTTGAGCCCCCGCTGGTGATTCCCCCTGATGGCTTGATCGAAACACTCACCATCAACGAGCAGGGAGAAGTACGCATCCAAATTGGTGACGACCCGATTCCCCGCCAGATTGGCCAAATCGAGCTTTACCGCTTCGTCAACCCGGCAGGGCTCAAGGCCATCGGCAAAAACCTTTTCAAAGAAACGCCGGCCAGCGGTCCTGAAATTCCGGGCACGCCGGGGCTCAACGGCTTTGGCTCAATCCTGCAGGGCTTCCTCGAAATGTCGAATGTCAACCTGGCAGAGGAAATGGTCAACATGATTGTGGCGCAGCGTGCGTATGAGGCGAATTCCAAATCGATCCAGACCTCAGACAGCATGCTTTCGACTGCAATCCAGCTCAAGCGTGGCTGATGGCAGCATGCGGTAAATCCCGCTTTGCGCTGATTGCCACTGCCATTTTGGCGCAGGGTGCATTTGCCGCACCACCCAGCGAAATCCGGTTAAAAAATTCTTTAGAAACCGGCGCGGGTTCAATTTGCCTTTCTGAGCTCATTGAGGCACATACCCTGCCGGCACGAGAAACGGAAAAACTTTCCAACTACTGCCGCATAGAAATCAAGAGTGAAAAAGTACTGCTTCAGACAAAAGACATTGAGCTTTATGTTTGGGCTGCAGGCGTCATCCCCGATAAAATTTTGGGAGGACCGGTGGTAGTGAGGCGTATTGTGACTAGCGCGCCCAAGAATCCGGCTTTTGAAAAAACGCGGGGCACCCGCATGCGCCGCGGCAGCAGCATCACCCTCATTTTGCGCAGCCAAAACATGGTGCTTTCGCGCAGCGCAGTTTTGCTTGCAGATGGCTTTCCTGGCGAGACGGTGGCGGTACGTCCCGAAGGCACGCGCAAGATGTTGCGCGCAAAATTGGCAGCAGACGGGACCGCAGAGGTTGTGCCATGAAGAATTTTGTGTGCACCATTTTGGTTTTATTTTTACCCTTTGGCTTTGCGATTGTGGCCCAGGAGACACTCTGGCGTGACCAAAATCCTTATATCTCACCGCCACGCGAAGGCGAGATTGTGGCGATTGATGTCCACGAAAGCTTCACGCTTGAAAGCAGTGGCCAGTGGCGCAGCGCGCAGCAATTTGAAATGAAGCTGGTACCGGATACCAAAAACATCCCTTTTTTAACCACGTCGGAGCAGAGCAAGTCGCGCAGCAAGAATAGCAATAGCAACAACCGCAGCAAAGACACCTACCGTTTTCAGCTCACTGGCATCCTCGGTGCACGCCAACCGGACGGCAACTATCCCGTCACAGCACAAAAAAATATCACTGTCGATGGCAAGCCCGTCAATATCCGCCTTTCGGGCATTGTTGACCCACGCCGCATCCGCCACGGCACCATTGAGTCGCGGTTTATCGGCAACCTCACTCTCATCGTGCAATCGGAACCGCCAGCGCCCAAGGACCAAAGGCTCGACCTCAAACCGCCCCCCGGCACTGACCCCAACGCCAAACCCACTGTTACAGATTTCAGCGATGCACTGCGCAAAGAACTTTTGATCGAACACATGAAACAGATCTTGGGGGGATTGCAGCAATGAGTTTGCTGCAGCGACTTGGGTTATCGTTCATTTTTGTGGTTATCGTACTTTTACCAGTGCAAGTGCTGAGTGCGCTTACTGTCAGTGTGCGCGAATTGGCACGCATTAGCTTTCACCGCGAAAACCAGGTTTCAGGCTATGGCGTCGTCGTCGGGCTCAATGGTACTGGCGATTCGCGCGCAGACCTTGCGATCGAAACTTTGCGCAAGAATCTCTATAACCGGGGGATCGAACCGGGTGAAAAGGCGTTGGTGGCGAAAAATATCGCTGCGGTGATGGTGACGGCGATCATACCACCGCATGCCCGGCCGGGCGATCCCATTGACATTTGGGTCTCTTCGATTGGCGATGCGCGCGCGCTCAACGGCGGCCAACTCCTGCAGACCCCGCTTACCGGTGCCGATGGCCAGGTCTATGCCGTGGCACAGGGGCCGATCAGCGCGCCGCTGCCACGCCCTGTGGAAAATAACAATTTGCAGCTTTATAATTTCTCAGTATATAACCGGCGCATCCCACCGGCTGACCGGCTTTTCCAAGAGCGGCACAACTCTGTGCACGTCCCACATGGGGCGATTGTCGAGCGGGCGGTGACGCAACCCACAGTCTTGATCGATAGCCAAAAGCAGACCAAGACCACGCGGCTTTCACTCTACCATTTTGATTTTTTAACCGCACGCAACGTGGTGGCCGCCATCAATAAAAAATTCCCTAAAACTGCCAGTCTCGCCGACGACGGCACCATTGCCATCAGCATTCCCTACGACGCAGACCATGTCGATTTTTTGGCCAAGGTGCTTGCAGTCAAAGTGGAGGTGCCGGAGCGCACACGCGTGGTGGTCGATACGCGCACAGGTACGATTATTTCGGGTGGCGGTGTGGCGATTTCAGCGGTGATGGTGACGCACAACGGCATGCGCATCGAAATCAAAAAACGCGCGGCCTATGGCGATGAACCTTCACCAGCCAGTGCCGAGCTGCGCGAGGGAGCCACGGTCAAAGAATTGGTCGATAACCTCAACCGGTTGGGACTAACTGCTGCCGAAATCATCGATGTGCTCAAGGCCATCCATGCGGCTGGCGCCCTGCACGGAGAGTTGGTGGTGTTATGAAAATACCAGCATTCGATCCCCTACTTTTGCCACAGCAAGCCCCGCCACTGCCAAAACAAGACAGCCACGATGCATCGTTTGCCGAAATCCTACGTTCCCTTTTGCCGCAAAATCGGGATTTGAAAATTTCTTCCGATGCTTTCAGCCGCACGCCGTCGCGCGAAAAAATCCTGGCGCATGCCGCTGCATCCGAAGAACGGCGCAAGCTTTACGAGGCGGCACGCCAGTTTGAAAATTTTTTCTTAGAAAGGATGTTCCGCGAGATGCGCAAAAATTTGGGTAAAAATGATATCTTGCACGGTGGGCCGGCCGAGGACATCTTCCAGGACATGCTGCTCACCGAACGCGTCAATCTGCTGACGCAAAAAGCTACGCTGGGCCTTGCCGAGCAAATCTATACCCAAATGCAGGCGCTCGCGACAGGCCCCGTAAAGAATGGGCCATAGCGTGGTGCGTTTTGCCATTTTTTTAGTCCTTTTTTTGAGCACAGCCATTGCTTTAGAGCGTGATGCACTCCAGCGTGCAGAAAAGCTCTATTTTGCGCGCAAATACGAGACGGCAGCGGTGTTGCTACGCAAGATTGTCGAGGCCGAGCCTGAAAATGGGCGGGCTAACTCACTGCTCGGCGACATATATTATCTGCAAGGCAATTACGAAGCCGCAGTAAGCCACCTGCTACGCGCCACCGAGCTCAACCACAAGCCAGCAGAGGATTTCTTCCGCCTCGGCCAGTGCTACCAAAAATTGCAAAAACCGCACCAGGCAATAAAGGCCTACGAAACTGCTTACCAGAAAAATCCGCAACTGGCCTCAGCGCTATTTCAGGCGGGGTATGTGGCGCTGGTTTTAGAGCGCGACAAAAAAAAGACAATCGATTTCTGGCAGCGTTTTGCCGATGCCGCACCCACGGATCCACAGCGCGAAAAGGTTTTGGCGGCGATCAAAATCCTGAGCGACCCCAACTTTGTCCTGCCCGATAGAAATAGCCCAATTTCCCTGGAAGAGGCCCTGCTTTTGGGAGGCGGTGGGGCGGCGGAGATCAAACCTGGCGAGGACAAGGCCGCTGGCTATGAAAAAGAAAAAGAAAAAAACGATGGCAAAGAACTGCTCGACGACGACAGGATAAATTGAACAAAGGACCATGCAGCCAGCCAAGGACCGCCGCAGCACACACCGCGTGACCGCAGGTGCGTTTATCGAGTACCGTGTGGCGATTGATGGAACCATGATCAAAGATGCCATCATGAGCGATATTTCCGAAGGCGGGATGATGGTGCTGGCAGAGAGTGCCGACATGACCCGGGACATCCAACCGGGCGAGGCGATCAGCGGCGAAATCCTGCACGACCGCACCAAGTTCCAGTTCCGTTTTAGCGGCACCCTGGTCTGGAAGCAACCGCGGGAAATGCGCTCGCGCAAATACATCGCCCTGGGCATTAAGTTCTCGCCGGAAGTGCAGCTGCCAGCACAGATCTACGCGATCCTGATGGCAGACCACGATTTTTAGCCAAGGCTGTCATGCGGGCCCTTCTGGGGCAGTTGGCACGCATTGCTGCAGAATATTCGGCGGTCATGCTGCTT
>JANWWX010000097.1 GCA_025057195.1 Leptospiraceae bacterium
CTCGGCCAAAGCCCCAGCACGCAGCTTGTCGAGCTGCTTTTTGTAAAGTGCTAGCTTTTGCAGGACCGCAGCTTCTTCACTGTTCCAACGGTAGTAAGCAATGGCAAAGCGCACACCAATATAGCCTATGAACAGGCAAGGATAGATCCAAATTTTGCCCCGAATAAAGATGCGATAAAACATTTGCAGGAATGCTAACACTCTGGTCATGGTGCACCCAGTCCTAATTAAATAACCGGCGGAAAAGTATTACTTTAGCAACTCCTCAGCAATGGCTTTACCTTTGCGGAAAAGTTCTTCCTCCTCCTCCCGGCTGAAAGGTCCCCAGATGCCGCGGCGCATGCGTTCCGCCAATGCCACATACTCCAATGCCCCGGCAATGGTATAGGCGGTGCGCGCTTTATTCTCGAAAATTTTTACCGCAGAGCCATCGGGAATGACAAGCG
Organism: Leptospiraceae bacterium; assembly: GCA_025057195.1. GTDB lineage: Bacteria > Spirochaetota > Leptospiria > Turneriellales > Turneriellaceae > JANWWX01. The sequence continues at coordinate 447 of JANWWX010000097.1, forward strand.
CACGCGGAGGGATCTTTGTCCCACCACGGATCATGCAACCTGCGGTGATCATCGCACCGTCACCAATTTCTGCTTCATCGAGGACCACACAGCCAATCCCGATCAAGACTGCCCGGCCGATGGTGCAGCCATGCAGCATTGCGTTGTGGCCAATCAGGCTGTAGTCCCCAATGGTAATGCCATGTCGTGAATCACAGTGCAGGGTAGAATTATCTTGGATGTTGACATAGCGGCCAAGGACAATGCTATTCATGTCAGCGCGCAACACCACGCCCGGCCATAGTGATGAAAATTCGCCCATGGTGACATCACCATAGACGGTGGCACGCTCGTGGATGAAACAGCTGGGATGGATCTTTTCTGCTGTGTAAGGCAGGCTTTTTTTGCGGCGCACCGGCTTGCTATTTTTACGGGACATGGTTTCGGCAGTGAGTGGCTTTGCTGCCCGGTCAAGCGCTATCAGCCCCATAATACCTGAATACTTAGTCATCTCCAACCAAACCATCGCGAAACACCTTTTGCCAGTGGCGGCGGAATGTGCTGAAGCGGCCCGAGACAATGGCTGAACGTAGCGCTTGCATGAAATGGAACATAAAATACAAATTGTGGTAGGTGGTGAGCATCACGCCCAAAATTTCCCGCTGTTTGTGCAGGTGGCGGATATAGCCCAATGAGTACCGCTGGCAAACCTTGCAACGGCAGTTATTGTCCAAGCTATCTTGCGATGTGGCGTGGCGGGCATTGCGCACATTGATTTTGCCACGCGAGGTAAAAACCTGCCCGTTGCGCGCGTTGCGGGTGGGCAGCACGCAGTCAAAAAGATCAACGCCTGCTGCCACTGCATCCAAAATTTCAGGAATACTGCCAACCCCCATCAAGTAACGCGGCTTACTAGCCGGTAGGTGCGAGGTAGCAGCCACTAACGCTGGCACAAAATACTCGATCGGCTCTCCGACAGAAAGCCCACCAATGGCATAGCCGGGAAGATCGAGCTCCGCCACAAACTGGGCACTTTCAGTACGCAATTTTTCATCGACCCCACCCTGCACGATACCGAAGAGCACTTGGTTGTTAGGTTGCTCCAACCAAATGCGGCGGCACTCGCTGAGCCAGCGGTGTGTGCGTTCGAGTCCCGCACGCAGGCGTTCTGCACTCGCCGGATAGGGAGCACAATCATCCAGCGGCATGATGATGTCAGCACCAATCGCCCGCTCAAGCTCGATCGTGCTTTGCGGCGAAAAAAAGTGGCTTTTACCATCGAGGTGCGAGCGAAAATTAACACCCTCATCGCTGAGCCGAACATTGTGCGCCAGTGAAAATGCCTGGTAACCACCGGAATCGGTGAGCACTGCGTGTGGCCAAGCCATGAAGGTGTGGATTCCTCCCATTGTTCTCAAAACGTCGGGACCCGGCCGCAGCGACAGGTGGTAGGTATTGGCCAAAATCAGGCGAAAACCGATTTCCTCGAGTTCTGCTTGCGAAATCGCCTTGACCGAGGCCTGGGTTCCGACTGGCATAAACGCCGGCGTCTCTACAACCGCCCGTGCCAAAACAAGCCGGCCGGCACGCGCCACACCGTCGCAGGACTCCACAATGAACTGCATCGGTTAAGGACAGGCGGAAGAGCACAAAGCCAGCGGCACGTTGGTGGTCGTTCCGCTGCTGACGGTGTATTGGCCACAGAAGGCCACCGTCTCGGGATAGCCGTCCTGGCCAGCGGCTTGGTCACAGCCACCTGGCGTGGAGGCATTGCTGCACCGGGTTTTATCGCAAAGTCGGTAAACGTTATAATTGCCGGGTGGCAGGTTGGTAATCCGCGTATTGGTGCCGCGGGTGGCGGCAAGGGGTAGCACCATATTGGGGGTAGTCAGCATTGTCGCAGCTTCGGTCACCCCAAAATACTCACCGGCAGTGGCCGGCGCACTGAACTGGATGGCACCGCTTTTCGCCGGTTGGTAAGTGCGGGCCGTCATCAGCAGGGAACCACCTTGGCGCTCGCCGTTAAAGAGATCCCGATAGGCATGGTTCGTGTTCCAGTCAATCGGGGCAACGTAGGTGACTGCGGCATTGCCACCTGCCGGTTGCAAGATGTGTACCATCATGTTATTTTTCACAAAGACGCGAACCTCTAACACATACGGTTCGTGACCAGCCTCCACAAAAAGCTTAAGATCCTTACGCTGCAGCGGGAACATCCGCGGCTCTGCGGCAGCCTCCCCATAATTGTTCTGCAACAGCGAGGCCACATCCATGCCATAAACACTCCGGTTATCAAAAGTGGCCACCATGGTCCGCTCTGGGGCAGTGGCATTGATGAAGGTGCCGTTTCCTAAAAAGCCAACGGCTGGGGCTGTGACAAAGCGCCGGAAATAGATACCGAGGTGGTTGTAGTTACCATGCTCAATATCCACAGCAGGATAGGTAAAGCCGCCGTTAAAAAATTCGTGGAGCTTGCTGCTGCCATTCTGGTCGGCGCAGTTCTGCAGGATGCGTCCGGGTTCGGCGGTTGCATAGTCCGAACACAGAAGTTGGCGCGAAATCGCAAACTGCGACCAATACTCAGGGATTGGTTGTCCTGGCGCTTTGCCTTGCCCGCGCGCAATGCGGATCTCCGCAATGTCGATATAAAATTTGAGGTCGTTCGGGCGCACAGATAATCCTGTGCTGGCGTTGAGCACATAATTCACCAAATCCGACCCGCCACCAATTGCGGGATCTGAGCTAGCCACGCCACTCGTGGTGATGACATCGTCCACCGGCAGGTTAAGCCAACCATAAGGATCGTTGCTTTCATAGGTGCCCAGTAGCTTGAGGGTCATCGTGTTGTTGAGTAGATCCGATAGGGGCAATTCGTTGGTGCACCCTAAAACTGCCAACGCCCCAAAGCTCAGGATGTTCCGCAGTTTCACCATTGCTGCTCAGCGGTTGAGGTTAAAATTCACCATCAATCCAAAATTCAAAAAGTGCCCATTGTAAAGGCGGTAGTTGGGATTATTGGGCGGCGGTCTCAGGTGCTGTTCATAGACAAAATAATAATCGATACGCAACCCAATGTTGACCACCTTGCCGGCCGGAAATGACGCCTCAAACCCTAAATAGCCCAACGGCAACCAGTTGCGCGAGCCTTCCGGATAGTTGCGCAAAAAATTGCTGCCGAAACCACCTTTGGCTTGGAAGGTCAGTGGCAAATGGATCGGCAAGATGTAGGACAGCGCACCATAAACTGGGATCGAATGTAGGCGCGCGATGGTCGGTGAGGTATAATAGCTATAAGAGGCACCGGTTTCAAAGCGCAGGTTGTTAGAGGGTATGTTCATGCGGAAAAAAAGCCCCCCGCCAAGGCTTGTCTCCAAGATGCGGGTGAGGTGAGTGCCTGGAACTGGCGTCACTGGGCCAAACCATAAACCGAGTTGTGGGCGAAAACGCCACTCTTCGGTTTCTACCTGTGCGGCGATGGGCAAAACCCAACATAGAGCTAGCGAAAATGCCACGGCCACTTTTGGGCCGAATCTGCTCTGCCGCATTGCTTATTGAAAAAAAGAATTTTGACACTGCGTCAAGGAATAAGCCTCGCAGCGAGGCTAGCCACTGACCACACACCAAATCCTTTACACGCTATCCGGTTTAGCCAAGGTGGCCTATGAAACGCACCTGGCAGCCGTCCAATAGAAAGCGCAACCGCACGCACGGTTTTCGCGCCCGCAATGCCACAGCCGACGGCCGCGCGGTGCTGCGCCGGCGCCGCCAGAAAGGGCGCTGGAAACTCACCGTTTCTGATGAGCGCCGCCGCTGGGATATTGTGAAGCGATAGTCTGGCCAAGCGTGCACAATACTTTGTTTCGCTAAAAAGCCAAAAAAGGATCGATGAGCTGTTCACCAAAGGCCAAAAGCGCTATGGCCGAACACTGCTTTTGCGCATTTTGCCGAACCAGGCGCACGAACTACCACCACAGGTGGTGTTTGCGGTTGCCAAAAAATTGGGTCCACCGACCGTGCGCAACCGGATCAAGCGGCGGCTACGCGAAGCACTCTTTACCGTGCTCAAAAGCGCGCAGCCACCAATGGTTGGCGTAGACATGGCACTTGTGCCGCGCCGTGAGGTAGCGGACTGCGATTTTGGCCAGCTTTGCCGAGAGCTCGAATCGCTGCTGCGCCAAAAAAAGTGAACTTTTTATTCCACACGGCGGGCGCCGTCGGCAATTGCCACGCTGCGCGCCGCGGGCGCATGGCCAAAGCGGGCGGAAAATCGTCGCTTGGCAAATTCCACGAACTGCTCGGCCATTGAATCGGCGATGAGGTTGATGGTTGAGCCGCCAAAGCCGCCGCCCATCATGCGAGCACCCGCAACGCCGAATTGCTGCGCCAATTCGACCAAAAAATCGAGCTCGGCACAACTGACGGCATACTGTCGTGCTAAACCGTCGTGGCTTTGGTAAAGCAGCGCGCCCAGATTTTGCGCATCGTTACGCTGGAGTGCCTCCACCGCTGCCAGCACACGCGCATTTTCTTCCACAACATATTGGCAGCGGGAAAAAATCGGATCCGGCATTTCGCCGCGCAATTTGGCCAAATTTTCCAGTGTGGCATCGCGCAGGCTCTTTATGTGCGGACAATGTTGGGATAAAAGTTTTACTCCCTCTTCGCATTCGGCACGCCGGGTGTTATATTCCGACGCAGCGAGCGAATGCTTGACCCCACTATCGAGTAACAGCAGGCGGAATCCGTGGAGCTGCCAGGGGACCAAGGTGTGTGCTAACGTGCGGCAGTCCAAGAGTAAGAG
>JANWWX010000098.1 GCA_025057195.1 Leptospiraceae bacterium
GATCCGATAGCACTTTTGGTGATTGGCTTCATCCTCATTTACTTGGGGCTTGCGTATGCGCACTTGGTGCCGTTGCCGTTGCCCAATTTGGCCAACCGGATCCGGGTGAAACAAAAAGACGCACTGCTTTTTCCCTTTTTATTAGGTGTATTTTCGGCGTTTATCGCAGCGCCGTGCACTGCACCGTTTTTTGGCAGCCTGCTCGTGCAGATCAGCCGCAACGCTGCAGAAAACCATTCTGTCCTGAAGCCTGCCTTCTCGGCATTTGCCTTCGCGTTGGGCATGGGACTGCCATTTTTATTGATTGGGACTTTTTCAATACGCTTGCCAAAGCCGGGGATCTGGCTTAAGGCTGTGGAATATGCCGGAGCGGTGGTCTTGGTCGCCGCTGGCATGCACTATCTGGAAGATTTGAGCGGCGAATTTCCGCCGGTGGCACAGGCATTCCCGTTTGCCGTTTTGGGGCTTGCCATGTGCATCACTTTTTTTATATTGGCGGAGCCGCTCAGGAAGGAGTATCCTATGGGACTGCGGGCAAAAACGAATACCGCTGGGATGCTGCTTTTGTCAGCACTGGGACTTTTCCTTTTCACCTCGCCGTTTGTGAAATATTGGGGTGTGGAGGTCAAAAGCAATTCCGCCAACAAAGCACAGGTGGTGCTGCCGCAGAGCCGATTGCGTTGGTATAGCGACCTGAAGGAAGCCAGGGCACTGGCGGCAAAACAAAAGAGGATTTTACTCATCGACTTTTGGGCCGACTGGTGCACCGCATGCAGCGAGATGGAACAAAAGCTTTTTAACCAAGAAGAGTTTATCCAGTTTGCGCTCAGCAATAACATCATTCCGGTGCGCGTCGATTTTTCCAATCCGTCGGACGAGCTCGACCGCTTGGCGCGTGAGTACGGCATCCGTGGCCTGCCCACCGTGGTTATCACGAAAGCTAACGGTGAGCTCATCCACATGCTTACCGGCTTTTTCAGCAAGGAATATTCGATGCGTGAGCTGCGTGCTGCACTCAGGGATCCGGGTTGATTTAGCGCAATTCCCCTCGCACTAATTGCAGCACATCGTTAAGATAGACAATCGCCCGCTTATCTTTGAAAATTTGGTCGCTCAGGCTATGGCTGACAAGGAGTTTCCCCGAAAGCACCAGCTGCACTTTGAGCCATAAATCTTTCCCCACAAAAACCGCTCCTGGCACATGGCTAAACGACGCGGTTACGGCATCGTTGAGCGAAACATAGCCCGGCGTGAGGTGGACGGTGCGCAGGAAACTTTGTAGCTTAAACACCTTGCGGCAGAAACGGGAAAATTGTGTCACTGGCCGCAGCTTTTTGAAGGCGATAAACTTGAAGTGCTCTTCTTTGCTTGCCGGTTGCGTAAAAGGCCTTGAGGCGTAGTCATGTTCTGGCAGGCGCTTTTCTGCCAGCGCGATGGCCCGGATCAGCTCGTCATCATTGGTGTACTCAAAAAGAAGGAAAAAGCGGCAGAGGCCATTCATGGTTTGGGCAATTTTTTCATCAGCTCCAGCAACACCTGGCGGGTCTGCACGCGCAGTGCCTGATCTTTTTCCGTGTCATAGATCGCAAACAATGCGGGGATGGCAGCTTCGTTCTCGAGTTGTGCCACCGCGGCCAATGCCGCTGAGCGGACAGCAAATGCCTGCCGGGAATCCTGGATGGCGTTCAAAAGCAGTGCCAAATGCTTTCGACTTTTGAGGGCGGCAAGACCCATCAGGCATTCGATGGCTAAAGATTCATTCGCGTTTTTTTCCAGCAGTGCAGCAAAGTGGTCGCTGCAGCGGTTGTCGGCAAAATGGCTACAAGCAAAAGCCGCCTGAAGCAAAAGCTCTGGGTCATTTTCTTTTTTGAGTATGGCAAAAATCCCCTGCATGCCACCTCCATGCCCCAACTGCAATAGTGCTTTGAGTAGGGCGTGTTTTTGTTGTGATTCTGTTTCGCGTGCGAGTTGCTCGGAAATCGCGTTAGCATAGCGCTTGTCGTTGTGTGCAAGCGCAGAAACCAATGCCTGGGCACGCACTTTCAGCAATGGATCAGCAATCAATTTTTGCAATGCGGTGAAGGCAGCAGGAGTCCGGCATTGCGCCAAAAGGCTCACCGCTTGGATGCGCACATCCTCTTCAGGATCCGCCATCGCCAACTGGATGACACTACTTTGCGCCTTTTCCACCCCAATCGCACCAATCGCCTTGAGCGCAAAATAGCGCACATTTTTGTTGCTATTGGCCAGCTGTTGCTGCAGCAGTGGCAACGAGCGTTCATCCTTGAGCGCAAGCAGGGTCTCAAGAGCATAGATCTGCTCAATGGGGCTGCCTTCCGCCAAAAGCTGGCCGAGCAGGGGGTAGATCCGCTCGTCTTTGATTGCCGCCAGGACTGTGTTGGCCAGTGAGCGCAACTCGGCGCGCGGATGCGCCAAAAACGGTGTTACCGAATAGGCCAATTCGCTATGCCGGGCAAAAAGGGAGATGGTTAAAAGCACGTGTGCGTATTCGGCGTATTGTTCTGCTTGCTTTTCGCGCGCCAGCCTCAAAAGTTCGGTGTGGACGAAATTGGCAACAACGCTGCTTTGGTCTTTTTTGGCGAGGATGGCCTCTGCCAGCATTTGGCGTATTTTGGGCTTTTGCTGGGCGATGAAAGTAAACAACGCTTCGGCGTCTTTGGTTTCAATTTCGCCGCGGTGGTACAAGGCGACCGCTTTTTCAGCATCGCCGGAGGCAATTGCCTGTGCGAGTGCTGTTTGTGCCAATAGCGGCCAAATGAGGAGTAGAATCATAAACCGAAGTGCTGCCGCAGTTCGGCATAGATAGCCATGCTGCCAGTAAAAAGGTGGGTTTTTTCGGGATCAGAGATGAGTTCGCAGATTTCGTTATCGCTTGCCGCAATCAGGCCGGGCGGGCAGTCTTGGTAAAACTGTGGCTGCGGCATCGGGAAAAAAAAGCAGCGGATTTTTTTTAGATCCTGCAGTAATTTAACCATCGCGACAAGGTCACGCTCCTGCATGGTGTTGATGAAGACGTTACACGGGTTTGGTTCACGCTCTAACAGCACTTTGAGCGCAGCTACCGCAGGGAGGTTGTGTGCGCTGTCAAAGATAATCCTGGGCTTTTCGCGTAAAACACTCCAGCGCCCAAAGATGGGTTCTGCCAGCGCTGCCTGAATCCGGTGTAGTGCTTTTTCATCAGGCCGAAAATACTCGTAGACCAACTTCAAGACAAAGTTACGGTTTTGTGTGTTGAAGTCGTCACCCTCTGGGGTGATGGTGCGCAGCGTCGCAGATACAGTATCGCACCGTTCTTTTAAGACCTGCAACACTTCTGGATGCTGGGGGAAGCTAAAAACCTTTTGTCCAGCGTGGATGATGCCTGCCTTTTCGCGGGCTATTGCAGTGAGGGTGTCACCGAGGATCGCCATATGGTCAAAGCCCACCGGTGTCAGGACAGCAAATTCAGCTTTGAGGTTATTCGTCGAATCGAGCCTGCCACCCAGTCCCGTTTCGATCACGGCGGCGTCGCAGCGCACCTCTGCGAAATACAAAAACGCCATGGCGGTCATGGCATCAAAAAAAGAAAGTTTTTCCAATCCCTCTTGTTGGCACAAAAATTGCCACAGCCTGGCAAGGTCTGCTGCGGGGATTGGTGCGCCGTTGAGTGTGATGCGTTCTCGCAGGCTGACGAAATGCGGAGAGAGATAGCACCCGGTGCGCAACCCCAGTGCCACAAGTGCGCGCGCCAAGAGGGTGGTCACGCTGCCTTTGGCCACCGTCCCGGCTATGTGGAAGGTGCGGTACCGCCACTGTGGGTTGCCTAGTTGGGAAAGGAACTCGCGCAAGATGGCTGGGTCATAGCGGCCTGGGGCAAAGCGGCGGCTACGTTCAAAGTTGTTGGAGGCAAAAAAATCCAAAATTTCTTTTTCGACCGGTGCTGGATCAGGGGGAAGCTTCACCGCAAGCTCGACTCAATTTCTTCAAGCCGGTTGATCCACGGCTGTGTTGCACCCGGATCGCCTTTAGCCTTTTCGATCTGCTTGCGGATGCGCCGAATTTCCTGGATGTGCCGGTAATTTTCCGAGAGCGTTGGGTCTTGCTCTGGGCTGAACGGTGAAACAAAAAAAAGATAGTGCGCAACTGGACTTAAAACCTGGCTGCGGGGGTCACGGTTGGCCAAATGCAGGTAATAGCGGCCGGGTTTGTTGACGGCAAAGCTGAGGCTGCCGGACTCCACCGCCACCGGCTTTTGCGGCACCGTGTCGGGCGTTTGGTCGATGGTAGCATAGTAAGGCCCGGGATGGGGGTTTTTGAGCAAGAACACAGCACGCCCCGCTCGCACCATGCGGGGGGCAACTGTATTTTGTAGCAGCAATTCGGGTTCTGGTGGGGCATATTGCCACAGCAAAGGGATATGGTAAACTCGGGAGTACGATCCCGTGCGCAGGTTTTTCACTTGTATGTGTAGGACATACATCCCCTCTTGGCGGGCGGCAAACTGTAACGTGCGCGAGGGGATGAGCTTTGCCTCCGCTAAAGGTTCGCTATCTTTTTTTTGGTCGAGCAAATAGCGGTAGGCATATTCGGCATTTTCGGGAATCGACCAGGCCACAACCATCACCGGTGGGTTGCGCCGGACATCGAGCCGCCAGTCGATTTCGGATAGGATCGCCGTTGGCGAGGCCCACGACTCGAGATAGATGTGTTCGAGCTCTGTTTCCAAAAGCACGTTGAGCTGGTTGGCGCGGTCGATGATGGGATAAATATTACCCGGCCAAAAAAAACGGCGCTGCTCTGGCTTTCCTGCATTGCTGGGAAAATCGGCGAAGCGCAGCCGGTAGGCATCGGCCACCCGCGTACTGCTTAGCAGGATATTGAGTTCACGGTTAAATTGGAACGCGGCCACGCGTTCGAGCCGCACAAAGCGGCGATCGCGCAAGAGCAGATTTTGCCGCAGCCGGCCAGTGCTGAGATCAAACTGCCACAGACCGCCCTCGTGGTCGATGCCGATGAGATGCACCGTGCCGCGATAAAAATAGAATTGGGCATGGCGCAGAGGCACTGGTAGTTCGTGGCTGTGGTATTGGCCATTCTGCCAGCGGGTCCAGCTCAGTCCTTGCGGCATCTCGCTGACGATGTGGATGGTGCCAGCCTGCCATTCCAGTAGCATCAGCGGGATCGGATCGCGGCTGACCAAGATGTCCTGCGTTTTTTGCTCGCT
>JANWWX010000099.1 GCA_025057195.1 Leptospiraceae bacterium
AGAACACTTGCATTTTTTCTACTGAGTTTTCGCTCAAGGCCATGGGCGATGTCCAAGAGTATTTTATTGCCAACAATGTGACCAATTTTTATTCGGTGAGTGTTTCGGGTTACCATATCGCCGAGGCGGGCGCAAACCCGATTACGCAGGTGGCGTTCACGCTCGCCAATGGCTTTACCTTGGTCGAGTATTACCTCCAGCGTGGCATGCGCGTGGACGATTTTGCGCGCAACTTCAGTTTCTTTTTTTCCAACGGCATGGATCCGGAATATGCGGTCATCGGCCGTGCTGCCCGCCGCATCTGGGCGATCGCAATGCGCGATATTTACCATGCCGGCAGCCGCGCGCAGATGCTCAAATACCATATCCAGACTTCGGGGCGCTCGCTGCACGCGCAGGAAATTTCGTTCAACGACATCCGCACCACGCTGCAGGCGCTCTATGCCATCATGGACAACTGCAATAGCCTGCACACCAATGCCTACGACGAGGCAGTCACCACGCCGACCCCCGAGTCGGTGCGCCGCGCGATTGCGATCCAGCTCATCATCAACCGCGAACTCGGTTTGACCAAAAATGAAAACCCCTTGCAAGGGAGCTATTTTTTGACGCAGCTCACCAACATGGTGGAAGAGGCAATCCTGCAAGAATTCGAGCGGTTGGCCGACCGGGGGGGTGTGCTCGGTGCCATGGAAACCATGTACCAGCGCAACAAAATCCAAGAGGAAAGTCTTTATTACGAAAAACTCAAGGCTTCAGGCGAGCTGCCGATCATCGGTGTCAACACATTCCTCAGCGAGGAGGCAGAGTATTACCACGGCGAGCTGATGCGTTCGACCGAAGAAGAAAAAAAGGAGCAGATTGCAGCGCTACGCAATTTCCAGGCATTCCATGCCGAAGAAAGCCCACGCGCGTTGGCTGCGCTGCGCCGCACTGCGCTGCAATCCGGCAACATCTTTGCCGAATTGATGGAGACGGTGAAATGCTGCTCGCTGGGCCAGATTACCAACACCCTCTATGAAGTGGGTGGCCGCTACCGGCGCAGTATGTAAAGCCGCAAAAGATTTACGCCCTGTTGCTGTAAAAAAATGGCATGCGGTGGCATTATTCCATAAGCTGCCGGAACTTGCACAAAACTTCATTATTACCATCAGTGTGCTGCTAATTGTGGCCGGAATGTATTGGGTGACCAATAGCATTTGGGCAGACCGACCAGGGATCAGCCTGGCCTTTGCGCTCGACCATGCCATACCATTCCTGCCGTGGACTGCACCCGGTTATGCTCTGTATTATGCCATAATCATCTTGCCAGCGTTTACCATCAGGCAACGGCAGTTGCTCCTGCGCACGCTCATCGGCTTCGTGCTGATGTCACTGGTTGCGCTGGTCTTTTTTGCCCTTTTTCCCGTGCGCATGGCACGGCCCGGTATCCCCACCCAAGAATACTTTTTCTACTGGGCTGCTGCGCTGACTTATATCCTGGATCAGCCGGTGAATTGCTTCCCCAGCCTGCATGCCGCCGATGCCGTCTTTGTCGCCGCCTGCACGTGGGTGCTTTCGCGCCGAGTGGGGATTGCTGCGGCCGTGGCTGCTGGCATCGTGGTGCTTTCAACCATCACCCTGAAGCAGCACTATGTGGCCGACACTGCAGCCGGTGTGCTTTTGGGTTTTGCCACGTATTATGGCCTTTGCCACAGGAAGTTCCATAACATGCGTGGGCAAATGCCATCCGAGAATTTGACGTATCCACCGCGCACAGCGTTTTGGGTATTGCGGCTTTATGCACTGATGGTTCTTTTTTTCTGGTTGCTTTTCCAATCTGGGTTACGCTTTGAACCCGTGTTACCTAATAACTAAAATGCGTGTTCTGTCATTGGTGAGTGTATTTGTGCTCATGCCTGTGTGGGCTTATCGCGTGGTGCTCGATCCGGGACATGGGGGCAGGGATCTGGTGCCGCATTCCGCATACGGCGATAAGTATGACCGCAGGCTTAACTATTACCTTGACAAATTCCGCGAAGGAGCACGCCACCGCGGCATTTGGGAATTTGAAGTGATGTATGACATCGCCGCCAAAGCCAAAGCACTTTTGGATGCAACACAGAGTGAAAGTGGCAAAAAGCAATTTGCCGCCATTTTGTCCCGCTATGGCCAGCCGATGGCAGAAATTCCTGCAATCGAAGCATTCCTCTCGCGCCCTCCAGGCTACACAGAAAATTATTTCCAAATCCGCGAAGACCTGAATGCGCCGTTCCGGCTTTATGACTATCCCGATTGGCGCACCGGAGAAATCCAGCCTGGCACAATCTCGCGCATCAATGCCTTGGCACCCGAACTTGTGGTCACGCTCCACCTCACGCATACCGAAGCACCGAAACAGGGTGCAATGGCCACTGTGATCACCCCTGCTTTCCGGACCTATGCTTTGGCACTGCGCTATGCAGCCGATCCAGCACAGCGCAACCAACTCAAAGCACAGTTTCTGCGCTCGCCGTGGCGCAATTGGTTCATCTCCGACAACCGCTACAAAAAATTTGGCAGCTTTTTGGCCGATGCCGCAATCTATTTCATTGGCTTTTGGACACTCCCAGAAAGCAGTGAAACCGATTTTTCTCGTTTCCGTGGTTACCGGCAAAACTTAGTCCGCTGGGTCTATGCCGATCGCGACGAAAAAGTGGAGGAGCTTTACGGCCAAAAAAACGAGCGCTATGCCACCACGTTGGCGGATTTTACTCCGGCCGGAGCATTTTGGGAACGCGAACAGGGTGAGCCAGAAAAATGGCGCCGTGAGGATGGCCCTGAGGGTTTTGGGGGCGACAACCACTATGCGGGAATGGAAGTTTTACGCTACATCCGTAAGGCATTTTTAATACACGGCATCGACACCCCAAAAACCGCAGCCAAAATTATTGAGCCATATATTTCCACCTGGGCGGTGCCGACTTATACCAATGCCATTGCGGCCTTTGTCGAGATCGCACACACCACGTCGCAGCGCGACTACATGCGCATGGCGCGCTACCGCCATATCTATGCCGAGGCGGTGGCAGTGGCCGTGTACTCGCTGCTTTATGGCCTGCCGCAGAAAACGGGCGCTCTCTTGCCGCGCGGCAAACCCCTCAACCTCAAGCGCTATGAAAACCTTGCCGGTGGCAATTATTTCCGGCGGGTAAGCCAAAACTGATTGTGGCAGCCCAGCGGGTGCTAATACACGCTCCCAATTGGGTGGGTGATCATGCCCTGGCATTCCCGTTTTACGCTGCGCTGCGAGCCCTTTTTCCCAAAGCGGAACTCACCCTGATCGGCCGCAACTGGGTAGCCGACCTTGTGCCAGAAGGTTATCACCAGGTTGTATCCTGGCACGGCAAAAACCCTGCTCGCGAACAATACCAAGACCTGCGCGCACAAAAATTTTCCGTTGCTTTTACGCTTTCACCCAGCTTTCGCTCAGCATGGCTTCTGTGGCGGCTGGGCATTCCCGAGCGGCATGGTTTTTTGGGCGATGGTCGCAGTTTTTTGCTGAGTAAACCGAAAAATCGGCAGCGCTGGCAAATTTATAACCGCCACGAGCACCGCTCGCTGGCATACCTCCGCCTGTTGGTGCCGTTTTTGCCTGCCGCACTTTTGCCCGAAGAATTATGGCAAAAATACTGCCACACCCAACTTGAGCCGTTATCCATCAAACAAATAGGGCAAAAGTTAAACTTGCCGCATAGCACGCAACGGGTGGTGCTTTGTCCTGGCAGCACGGCTTCGTCCAAAAAGTATCCCGTGGCGCATTTTATCCGTGTGGTGGAACTGGTCAGCCAAAAGTTACCAAAGTTGCAGTGGGTGCTACTCGGTGCGGCGATCGATAGCGCCGAATGCTCTGCCATTGCAAACTATTTTGCCGGCACAAAGCTGACAGTTCTTAACCTGTGCGGCAAGACCACGCTACGCGAAGCACATGCCATTTTAGCCTCTGCTCGGGTGGTGGTGGCCAACGATTCGGGCCTTGCGCATGTTACGTCGTTAACTAAAACCCCGCTCGTTACCTTTAATGGTATGGGGCGGCGTGAGGAAACGGCCCCCCTTGCGCGCAAAAAGATCCTCTTTGACCTTAGGCTTGATTGCTCGCCCTGCTTTGCGCGCCAATGCCCACGCCGCGACTATCCATTAGAATGCCTGGTGGCAATTTCTCCCGAAAAAGTGGCCGATGCGGTGTGGCAGCTCATGCGGGGGTGAGCAATTGTGGCAACTAATCCTCGTTGGGAACATCCGGGGGTGGCTGGTACAACTTGCTGCGTGCGAAGTCTAACAACTCTTGGTCTTCCGGAGCTGTGGTGATATCATAGCCAAGCTGTCGGGCTTTGTCCACACCGTCGGCAAGAATTTCAAAAAGGATTTCCCGATGGTAGCGCGGGCAACCGCAGGCTTGGCAGACAGGATGATCGCGGTAAAAGTTGCGCAAAATTTTAACCATGAGCTTCGTGAGCCGTTCTTTTTCCTCCAAAAAACCTGGCGGGGTGAAAAACTGGGGGGAGCCATAGCTTTGGCATTGTGGGCCACCCGTGAAAATTTTTTTTACCCACACCGTCGGTGGTGGATTTGCAACGAAAATGGCTGCAGCAAGGAAAAAGGGCTTAAGCACGTCCACTTCGGCCCAACCGGCGCATCAACTGCATCGCGGCATAACTGGTAAGCCGGCGCGGCAGTAGGCGTGTGGCAAAAACACTGAGTTTGTTTTTGGCGCCTGTGACCACGTGGCTTTTTTTGCCCAGCGCATCGAGAGCCTCAGCGACCACCGGTGCCACTGCCATTGCCTGCGGGAAATCTTTCCCTCCAGCCACCTGCGCAAATTCCGTGGCGGTGGCCCCCGGACACAAAGTCAGCACATCCACGTCAAACCTTTTGAGTTCATGGTATAGCCCCTCGCCGAGGATGAGGTCGTACGCTTTGGTTGCGGCATAGTGGCTCATGAATGGCACCCCTTGGAATGCAGCGACCGAGCTGACCATGATGATGCCCCCCCGGCGGTGTTGCACCATCCGGTTGGCAAATTCATGCGCCAGGATCAAGGCCGCGCGGCAGTTGACGTCGAGCATCCGCAATTCATCCTCAAGTGGGTGTTCGGTAAAACTGCCCGCAATGCCAAAACCGGCGTTATTCACCAAAAGCCCGACATTGCTCGTGGCCACCTGGCGCAAGAGCGTTTTCCAAAATCCTGGCTTTGCCAAA
>JANWWX010000009.1 GCA_025057195.1 Leptospiraceae bacterium
AAAATTGCAGCCAGAAATCCGCACACTCTTTGATGCTATTTTCGGCCCTGTGGAGTTCTGGCAGAGTGCCGCAGTCGAACCACTGGCCGTGGTGGAGGAAGGCAAACACCTTTTTTCCTGCCGCAATCATGCCCGTAAAACCCGTATAGACAATGCTGGAAGCTTCTTGTTTAAGAAAAGAAAAAAGTTCAGGCTGGAAAATTGCAATCCCGGCATAAATACAATTTCTGGAATGGTTTTTACCAAAAGTGCGGTTGATATCAATAATCCGGTGATCAGGTGCTATGGCCAGCGGTGCGATTTTTTCCGCCTCGGGGTGTGGGATGGCCACCAGGGTGAGATCGGCTGCATGCACACTGTGGAAATGAAAAAGTTGCTGAGGGTCAATATCGCAGACGATGTCGCCGTTGACGAGTAATGTGGGTGCATCGGCGAGGAAGTGCTCACACTTTTTTACACCCCCACCGGTATCGAGCAAGGTTTCCTCATGTGAAACATAAAGCTGCCATGGCTGCTCGATACGCGCAAGCAAGTCGGTGATGCTGCGCGGGGCGTGGTGCACATTGATCGCCAGTTTTTTTACTTTTGCTTTGTAAAAAAGGTTGAGCGCGTAAGCCAAAAGGGGATAGCCTGCCACTGGCAGTGCCGGTTTGGCCACATGTTGGGTCAGTGGGCCAAGCCGCGTGCCGCGCCCGGCAGCCAAAAGAAAGCCATTGAGCATGACGCCGCGCCCAAAATTTGCATCACCGCGTCATGGGATTTTCCGCTGTGTCCCCAACTCGATCGGCAGTGCCGATTTTTTTAGGGGGTAGTTTTCATGCCTGTCTATACCAATTTTCCGAATGGCGACAAGGTGTTATTGGCGGACGTGGCTGAGGAAGATGCTTTCAACTTAGCGTCTTTTTTGGAAATGAGTGGTTTCGTGGTGCGGCATGCAACGACGGCAGAGGAGGCGATGGCACAATTCCTGAGCTTCACACCGGGGGTGGTTTTGGTCGATACCAGCCTGCCGGCCAAAAGCTGGCTCAACTTGATCCGAGAAATCCGCGACCACGAGTCGCGCCAAGATAGTGACTACCGCTGTGTCATCATCATCACAACCGGTAAATTTAGTCCAGACTTAGCGCAAAAAGCACTCCGTGCCGGTGCGCATGAAGTCTTGAGCCGGCCGGTGGAACAGCAAAAACTGCTTGAGCGTATTGCCGCCCACATGGCATTCCACTAAGGTGTCGTCAAGGCGGTTAGGCTTAGCTTTCCTGCTTTGTGTCAATTTGTCCGCTGCAACACAAGAAGAAGTGCATGCGCCAGATCCTTTGGGTTTAGTTTTTGCGACGCAGCCAGAAACGGCAAAAAAATTTCGCCGCTTTGAACGCGAGTTTACTTTAGATGCTTATTATTCAAGCTTCGGGCTAATCACCAACTTCACCAACGAACCGATTGCCAATCTTGGTGAGGAAAGTGAACTTCGGGTTTACCAACACCTCCTGTCCAAGCCCTTCTTGCCCCGGTTTGCTGTGCTGGAAACGAGTGTCTATCCCATACCAGTGGCGGGGGTACTTTTACGCGAGCGCGCCAACGAGTTTTACCAGCGCGGCCAAATCGGTGGAGAAATGTTTAATATTTTCCGGGCAGCGACACGGGGCTTTCAAGAGCCCTACGCGCTTTCACTTTTTTTGGGCAACGTGGTGCGCTACCAGCCGCTGGCCCGCACTGAAGAGGAACGGCGGCAAAATCGGGCCTCAGGACTCAAAAGCTCGATAGGCTACAGTGGGTATCTCATCAGCGCGGGAACACACCATATCAAAGACAACGAACTTTTTCCCGACAACTGGCTCGAACTGGAACTCAAATTCAAAGGTGACCAGATTTTCACGCTGCAAAAACTGCAGTGGAACTACAAAATCGGTGTCAAACTGCACGACAACCCACATATCTCTGATGTGCTGGTAATTGCCATCCAGCGCAACCGGCTCGACTATACCGCAGATGCCTGGTCGTTTTTGGCCAATAGCGGGTTTGAATACCGCATGGATTTCCGTCTCGGCAATTTTAGCCCAGCACGCATCTATTTTGAGGTGAACAAAAAGTGGCCGATGAAAAACTTTGCTGCGCTAATCCTCGCCGTTGGTTTCACCTGGGAGTCGGAAAGCCTCTATTCAGGGCCACTCGACAATTACCCAGGTGGCGAGCACTTCCAGATCCTACTGCGCCCCAATTTGGAGTTTTAGCAAGCACAGCAATTTACAGTCCATAGCACAATTCCTAACATAGCCCCAAGGAACATCATGCCACTCGATCAAGACTACGAAAAAGCGAAAAACGATATTGAAAAATTGCGGCGCGAGCAAGGCTACATGCCAGTTTCAGCCCACCTGGACGAGCTACGCGCACGGATTTTGCGGTCGTTAGGCTGGATCGCTTTTTTTGCTACCTTGAGCCTGATTTTTTATAGCCAAGTTTGGCGCTTCATCATGGGTCCGGTCGGCGAGCTCATTTTGAAAGCGCGCGCACCGGGAATGCCGGCGGTCAAACTGATGACCACCCGCCTGGGTGACAACTTCGTCATCGAATTTAAGATCCTTCTTTTAGCGGGGTTTATCCTGGCTTTTCCGTTGGTGCTGCGCGAGCTGTGGGCTTTCGTCACACCGGCGCTATCGGCAAGGCTGCGGCAGCGCGGCAGTGCGATCCTACTCGCCTCGGTGTTGCTCTTTTGGGGCGGGGTGGTTTTTGCACGCCTCATCACTTGGAAAACAGTTACCGAATTCTTGGTCTTCCAGTGGTTGCCGCCAGAGCTTGAGATCGCACCGGGGGAAAAAATCCGCCCGGAGATCTATCTTTCGGTGGCAGACTATCTCTCATTTTTTACCGGTTTTCACCTGGCCTTTGGCCTGAGTTTCCAACTGCCCGTCGTGGCAGTGGTGTTGGGCTCTTTGGGGATTTTATCGAGTGCCTTTTTCTGGCGCTATTGGCGCCACGCGGTGGTGTTGCTATGCATTTTTTCGATCATTGTGATGCCACCGGATGTGGTAGCCATGTTGGCGCTAATGCTGCCACTGGTGGGGCTTTATTTTTTATCCGGGCTTTTGGTCATGCTGATCGAACGGCGTCAGCTACCTCGCTGAGATTTTTTAGCCTTGTTGCGCTGTGGGCTGGGCTGTTCTTCTGCACTAGAGCGTGTCTCCTGGATGAAAGAGCGTTGCACGTTCAGCCCTTCTTTATTAGGGTCACGCAACCGGCGGTAGTTGCCATCGGGTAAAAGGATTCGCGCGGAGTCAGTGTCCTCAAGATAGCGTGGCAAGATCTGCTGCAGGATCGTCTGCCGGATCTTTTCATCTTCGATCGGGAAAGCAATTTCAACCCTGCGGATAAAATTGCGCGGCATCCAGTCGGCACTCATCAAATAGACTTTAGGATGCCCGCCATTGTTTGCCACCAGGATGCGGCTATGCTCGAGCAGTCGCCCAACGATACTGCGCACACGGATATTCTCTGAAATCCCAGGAATGCCAGGGCGTAGGCAGCAGATGCCACGGACAATCAGGTCGATCTCGACCCCGGCCTGCGAGGCAAGGTATAGTTCATCAATGACTTCTGGGTCCACCAGCGCATTCATTTTAGCAATCAGCCGTCCTTTTTTTCCCGCCTGCGCGAATTCTTTTTCTTTGCGGATGAGGCTGATGACAAGCCCCTTGAGCGTTCCCGGTGAGGTCGCCAATTTCTGCATTGCCGGCAGTTCCGAGTAGCCGGTGATCGAGTTAAAAAGGTGGGTGGCATCCTGCGCAATCTCTTTGTCCACAGTGATCAGGCTAAGATCGGTATAAAGGCGTGCGGTCGTGGAGTTGTAGTTACCTGTGGACATGTGCACGTAGCGCACAATTTTATTCGACTCTTTTCGCACAATCAATGCCACCTTGCAATGGGTCTTATAGCCGATCAGGCCATAGACCACATGCACGCCTTCCTCTTCCATGCGCTTTGCCCATTGGATGTTCGTTTCCTCGTCGAAGCGGGCGCGCAGCTCAACGAGCGCAGTCACCTGTTTACCATTGCGGGCAGCACGCATCAGCGCATCGACAATGCGCGAGCGGGTACCAGTGCGATAAAGAGTGATCTTGATGCCGAGCACAGTGGGATCTTCCGATGCCGCCTCGAGCAGATCCTCTACCAGCGCAAACGAGTGGAATGGGTGGTGCAGTAGCACGTCCTGTTGGCGGATGTGCGCAAAAAGTTCCTCTGGGCTGTCGTATTTTACCGGCGAAATGGGAGTAAATGGCTTGAAGCTTTCTGGCGCAAGCAGCGGATCGTCGAGCAGTGCCTTGTAGGAATTGAGCGGCAGACGGCCGCTGATCGCATAGACATCGTTGCGCTCGAGATCCAATGCCTGCACCAGGCGGGACAAGATACTTTCGGGTATGTTATGCCGCACTTCCAGCCGCACCGCTGCCCCTTTCTCGCGCCGGCGCAACTCCAGTTGGATCACCTGCATCAGGCTTTCGCCTTCGTCCTCTTCAATCACCAGGTCAGAGTCACGGGTCAGTCGGAAAGGATGGATTTCGGAAATCTCGAAGCCCTTGAACAGACGGTGCGAGAACATGCGGATGATGTCCTCAAGCAAAATATAGCGCCGCTCTTTGTCTGACTCGGTCAGCAAAAACAGGCGTGGCAGGAGTGAGGGGATCTGCACCACAGCAAAATAGTCTTGCAGCTCACGCCCTTTCCGGCGCAGCAGAACAGCCAAATTCACGCTGCGGTTGGCCAGCCGCGGGAACGGATGGCCGATATCGACTGCCAGTGGTGTCAAGATGGGGAAAATTTCGCTGTCGAAATAGCGCCGGGCTTTGGCGGTTTCTTCTGCATCAAGGTCTGCCGGCGAAACAATTGAGACACCACGCTTGCGGAAAAGTGGCAAAAGCTGGTTGTCGAGCAAGTCGTAGGCGGTTTTGTAATATTCAGAGACCACGGTGTTGATCTGGCGCAGTACCTCGTGCACCTGCATGCCGTCGGCATTTTCGTCGTCGATTTCGTTAAAGAATTTCTGCTTGAGCCCGGCGACCCGCACCATGAAAAACTCGTCCAGGTTGCTTTCGGTGATCAAAAGAAACCGCAGGCGCTCCAAAAGGGGGTTTTTTTCATCGAGTGCCTCCTCGAGCACGCGCTCGTTGAATTTGAGCCATGACAATTCGCGGTTGATGTAATTTTCTGGTGCAAAAAGCGGGCGGTGCGGCATTGCCGGTGTCCGGCTGCGCTGCACTTGGCGTGGTTTGGTGTTGACATCTCTTTTAGTCATCCTTGCTCCCTGCTTTTGCCCATGGAGTGTGTGGGCACCTCTCCCGGCAGCTTAACATTTTGTTTGCCACCGAAATTTCATGCCACTGCGCGCTGTCGAGTAAAACCGTAAACACCATACTGGTTTTGCGTTTTTTCTGGACAGGGACACACCCTTTTTGTATTATGTCACATGTAGGCTGGTCCGGGCCTGCAGGTGTTTTAGGGATTTGCCGTCTCTGCGGAGACTATGAAAACACTCGCATTAGAAAATCGGCACACGGTACCCACCGTGGCGGGCAGTGAGCAGAGCACAGCCCGAAAATTCCAAAGACAACCTATTGCAATACGGGCAAAGGTGGCGCCAAAAGCCACAGACAAAGGTCCCAGCTTCCGCGAAATCCTGGAGCGGAAATTGGGAGTTCCGCTGGCACAGCGCCAGGACATAGCACCAGGCGCTGAGGAGCAGCGCACCACTCAATTTTTAGCCGGATACTGGGCATAGCATACTATGCCCAGTATCCCTGAAGTTACCCAGCCTGCCAAAATCCCCAAAAAGCTATAAAAGCCCCAGCTGAATACGGCCTCGCGGGCAGGACTGATACGCTGTGGGAAAACCGCGTTGAGCAATGCGAAAAAAAGCACAAACACAACTCCAGCAATACGGTAAAACCTAGCTTTAGGCAGCTGCCTCGGCCGCGAAGGGAACAGGTGTGAAAAAAGTGGCAACAGGGCGATGAGGCAACCTAAACTGATGAGCAATGAATCGCCGCTGCTGATGCCGTGGTGGCGCAGTGCATTATCGCTAAACCGGATGGCATAGCCACGCCATGGCACAAATGCCAGGATGAGCAAAAGAGGACTTAAAGCAGCAAAAGTTTGTTCGGCAAGTGGCAGCGCGCGCAGGCGTTGCCAACGTCCGTGGAGAAAACGCCACCACTGGTTTAAAATTTCATATCCCACTTCACCATAGAGCACAAAATAGCCTGTCAGGAAGGCGATGAATTTTTTGAAAAAATCCATCGCCTGCTTTTACTTCAGCTGGCTTGCGTCCTTAATTACATAAGCACCGATTTCGTTCTTTTGGATTTGGCTGGTGCCCTCGTAGATGGTGAGTATCTTGGCATCGCGGTACATTTTTTCAATGGGATAATCCTTGGTGAAGCCATAGCCACCGTGGAGTTGCAAGGCGTTGTTACATACCTCAACCGCTGTTTCTGAGGCAAAAAGCTTTGCCATTGCTGAGTAGCGGGCTGCCTCCGGATGGCCGGCAATTGAGTATTTAGCCGCTCGGTATGCCAAGAGCCGTGCCGCTTCAATCTTGGTCGCCATATCGGCCAGCATGTGCTGCACCGCCTGGAAGGTGATGATGTTTTTGCCAAACTGCACACGCTGCCGGGCATATTTGACCGCCTCTTTATAGGCGCCAGTGGCCAGGCCAGTGGCCATCGTCGCAATAAATGGCCGTGACGACACCAGCGTTTTGAAGGCATGGATGAACCCCACGTTGGGCTTAAGCCCAACCAAGTTTTCTTCCGGCACCTCAACATCCTCCAAAATGACCTGGCGTGTGTGCGAGCAGCGGATCCCCATTTTGTTTTCGAGTTTGCCAAAAGACAGTCCTTTCATCCCCTTTTCGACAATGAAGCAGGAGATCCCACGCGGACCCTTATTTTTGTCGGTGAGGGCAAAGACCGTGTAGATGTCGGCGACACCGGCATTGGTGATCCACTGCTTGGTGCCGTTGAGGATATAACGGTCGCCTTTTTTGACCGCGATGGTCGAGAGATTCGGCACGTCCGAGCCGGCATTGGGTTCGGTCAGGGCGAATGCGGCAATTTTCTCGCCTCGGGCAAGGGGCGGGATGTATTTCTGCTTTTGTTCCTCGGTGCCACCGTGTTCAATCGGCAATGCGCCCAGTTTGATTGCCCCAACGCTGGTGGCAACCCCGAGGCAGTATTCGCTGATGACTTCGATCGCAAGTACGGTCAAAAAGGGAGATAGCCCTAAGCCGCCATACTTTTCCTCAAACATTACCCCAAATAGGCCAGCCTCTGAAAACTTTTTGAAAATCTCGTGCGGGAACTCCTCGTGTTCGTCCATGTGCGCACGGCGCGGCACAATCTCGTTGCGGCAGATTTCGTGCGCCATCTCGAGCATTTCCTGCATCTCGTCGGTGATGGTGAAGTCGAGCAGTCCTTCGTACTTTGAAGTGTTTAATCCTTGGGTCATGGTTACCTCCGTGGCAGAATAGATTGTGGGTATGTCCGGACAAGCCAATTAGGGCCCAATCAAGGACCAAGGTACTTCTTTTTGGCAGCGTTGTGCTCGCGCAGGTCTTTAGAAAAATGGTGTGCGCCATCGCCTTTGAGTACAAAAAACTTGTAGTCAGTTTTTTCTGGGTTGACTGTGGCATTGAGCGCGGCCAAACCGGGTGAGCCAATCGGTCCGGGTGGCAGCCCCCGTACGCGGTACGTGTTGTAGGGGGATTCGATTTCGAGATCTTTATAAAAAAGCCGTGGCTTGGGCTTTTCAAAAAGGTATTGCACCGTCGCACACGACTCCAGTGGCTCATTGTCGCGCAACCGGTTATGGAAGACCGCGGCAATCAGCGCACGTTCTTCTTTTAGTTTAGCCTCGCGCTCGACAATGCTCGCCAAGATGACTGTCTCGTGGATTTTTTTGGGATCGGTGGGGAAGTTGGGGATAGTTTTCACTTTTTCGAAAAAATGCTCCACCATGTGTGCGATGATTTTTTCTTTAGGGTAGCCTTGCGGTAAGTGATAGGTATCTGGGAAAATATAGCCCTCGACACTCTTGGCTGGAATCTGGAATTTTTCAAGCAGGCTTTTTTTCGAGGCAAATTCCAAAAATTCTGCGCGCGAGGCGAAAAATTTTTTTTCCGTCAAAAGGTCGCCGATCTGGCGGTTGTGCCAGCCCTCAGGGATGGTGACACTGATGGTCTTGGTTTTGCCGCTGGTGATGGTGCGCGCAATTTCCAGCGCAGACATCCCGTCGTTGAGTTCGTAGATGCCATACTTGATCCGCGACGCCTTGCCGGTAAGCCGCATGTACATCTTGAAAAAGAATGGGCTGTGGATCAGGCCGACGTTCTGGAGTCTAGTGGTTACCGCTGCAAGACCACTTCCGGATTTTACCGCAAAGTCGATATGGCGCGAGCCATCCCCGACACTCCGCAGCGCTACGGCCATGCTGGCAGAAAATAGCACAAGTCCTGAAAATAAAATTAACGCTACGGCCAGCCAGATTTTGCGGTAACGCAAATGCAAATCTTGTAGCATGCATGCGGCTTCGTGCTGAATTCAGGGTGTAAACCATTGTTCATGTTGATAACCACCCAACCAATGGTATAAAAAAACACCGCAACCCACAGGGCGAGAGTGCTAGGTAAAAACCCCAAAAGTCACTACCAAAAAAATTTTTCAGAAAAACTGAAAAAATTCCGCGATTTTTGGGTATTTAATATATAGAGGGACTTATGGACGAAAAACGCAAAACTAGTATATCTCTGCCAGTGCCGGCGGAGAATCTCTGCCATAAACACTACCGTTTTGTCATGGCAAACTTAGCATTCTATTTGCGCTACCTGCGCCGGCACTTACCGTCACGGCAAAAACTGCGCACGCACAACGATGGCAGCGACGGCATCACCATTGTGCAGGTCTATTGGGATATGGAAACCTACGGCTCTCTACACACGCTCGCGTTTGCATTGCGCTGGTCGGTGTCGCATCTTATATTCGTGATGCTATGCTTGGCTGAAGAAGGGATTGTTCCCGGGGCGGAGCATCTGGAAGCTGAAGACCGAGGAATGTTTTTCAGTAATTACGGCATGAAAATCAAAATGTGGGGCACTGAGGGGTATATTTACACCGAATTTTTACAGTTTTCCTCATCAAAACCTCCATCCGCCACCACAGCAGGCAACGCGAAGCGATAGAAAACAGGATTTTGCCGCTGGATTGCAAAATAGCCATAAGATTGGTGTGCTTGATGACTTCAAATTACACATGCTGCCTGCCATGTCCGCGTGCGGCGGTATTTCGTAACTGGCTTTATGAACGGCGCGCAAAGTCTTATGGTGCGCACAGCGTGCTAGATAAAGCGTACTATGTTTTATTCCCTTTTGGCCACTGCGCGATTGTGTGGCCATGAACCTCACAAATACTTGCCCTACTTGTTCTACGGCTACCCTATGCGCGCACTAGAGAAGAAATCCGTGAACTAATACCCTTCCACTTGCCGCCGTAGCGATTCTGCTTTAGAATTTTTCACTGAAACAGAGCGAACCGAAACTTTTGGCGTTGACCCCTAGATGGGGTTTTCCGGGGGTCGTTTCAACCGATGCTTGGGCAATTCCATAGCAGAGGCTCCATAGCTTTACTTGCCGCATTGTTTTTGCAAAATAAAAAGCCACATGCAGCAACCCAATAGCCAAAATGGCACCTACCTCGTTGGCTGCGGCATCTATGACATCACAGGCCCCGCTGCGGAGGTCGGTATGATGGGCTTTGCCGACCCGGCGCAGACAACGGCGGGCATTTTCATGCGGCTTTATGCGCGCGCGTTCATCTTTGGTGATGAAAAGTCGCGCGTGGTCTTCGTCTGCTCCGATTTATGCATGATCTTCCAGGCTGTCAAGCAAGCGGTGGTGCGTAAACTTGCAGCCGATGCGGAACTCAGCCGTTGGTATGGCGATGCCAACGTGCTTTTGAGCGCCACGCATACGCACAGTGGTCCAGGTGGTTATTCACACCATTTTCTTTACAACATCACAACCAGAGGTTTTATCCCGCAGAATTTTAATGCGATTGTCGAGGGGATATACCAGGCGATCCGGCGTGCGCACTTTAACTTGGAACCGGGGCGCATCTTCGTCGCGCGTGGGCCAGTCGAGGGCTATGGCTTCAACCGCGCCGCACGGGCATACGAGCGTAACCCCGCCGCCGAGCGCGCCCGTTATGCGCACAACATCGATAACGAAATGCTGCTTTTGAAGTTGGTCAGCACCAACGGCGAAGAGCTGGGCATGATCAACTGGCTTGGCGTACACCCAACCTCGATTGGGCCTGCAAACCGCCTCATTGGTGGTGACCACAAGGGATTGGCCGCGTACTGGTTTGAGCGCGACCACGGCACCAATATCCACCGTGAAAAGACCTTTGTGGCGGCTTTTGCCCTTGCTCCTGCTGGTGATGTCTCACCCAATCTGTGGGGGCCGGCAGATGGCAAACACGACTACGAACGCATGGCGCTTATCGCGCGCAAACAATACGATGCGGCGGTGAGGCTTTACCGCGATGCCAAAGAGCCGTTGTCTGGACCGGTTGATTTCCGTCACTTTTACCGCGACTTTTCGAATATTTATATCGAAGAATTGGGGGTGCGCACGGTGCCGGCGGCGATGGGGGCAAGTTTTATGGCGGGCAGCACCGACGACAATGCCTCGCAGGTGTCAATTTTTGAAGATGGTGCCACGGTCGATTCGCTGCGCGGCAACCAAAAGGTGTTGGCGAAGCTCATCGATTCCTTTTTTGGCCTGCTCTGGCCGAAAACCTTGGACGAGGAGTATATCCGCGGCCAGGCGCCGAAGAAGATCCTCATCCCGACCGGGCTTGCCACATGGGATGGCAATCCATGGACACCGCAGATCTTGCCGCTGCAGCTAGTACGCATTGGACAGTTGGTTCTGGTAGCGCAGCCCACTGAAATTACCACCATGGCCGGCCGCAGGTTGCGCGAACGCCTTCTGGCGATCCTCAAACCAGCAGGAATCGAACAGATTGTGGTGGTCTCGCATTCCAATGCGTATGCCTCGTACGTGACAACTCCTGAAGAATATGCGGCGCAGGAATACGAAGGAGCATCGACGCATTTTGGCCCACACACACTCGATGCCTTCATCCAAGAATTCTGCCGCTTGGCCGAAGCGCTCAAAGGGGGATATGCCGTACCGCAGGGGATTTATCCACCAGACTTTGCCTGGACACAGGTGCATTTCCTTCCAGGGGTGCTCTACGATAGCCCGCCTGAAGGCCATGCCTTTGGGGACGTGCTGCAAGATGCCAAAGTGCAGTATGCCCGCGGCGAAAAGGTGGTGGTCGAATTTGTTGCCGCGCATCCCCGCAACGATCTTTTGACGATGTCGGACTTTGCTGCCGTTGAGCAAAAAACTGGCGATGGTTTTCGGCAAATCCTCGGCGACCGCGATCCAGAACTCATTTTCCGCTGGCAGCGCCTGCGTGGTGCTGAGTCCAAAGCCATCATCGAATGGGATACTGCGCAAGCCGATCCCGGCGAATACCGCATCCGTTACCGCGGTGTGGCCAAAACAGCGATCTGGGGCAATAAAACACCGTTTGTAGGGTTTTCGCGTGTTTTTCGCTTAGTGGCCGCTTAAGAGCCGAGCCAGCTCAGCTGCGGATTGCGGGCAGCACTGACTTCGTCAATCTGCGTGACAAAGGTCTCTTGGGCGCCGGCGCGGTACTTTTCTGGTTCAGAGCAGATTGCGCAGATGGCTTCGATGAATAGATCGAGTTCCTCTTTGGGTTCGGTTTCGGTCGGTTCGATCATGATTGCGCCATTCACGTTGAGCGGAAAATAGACCGTCGGTGCATAAAAGCCAAAATCGAGCAGGGCCTTGGCCAAGTTGGCGGTCGTCAGCCCCCGCTTGCTCAAGCCGTCTTGGCTGAAGACGACCTCGTGCATCGACGGGCTGGGCGCAGCCAGGGTCAAAATGCCCTGCAGTTTTTGGCGTAGGTAGTTGGCGTTGAGGACCGCGGTTTCGGCAATTCGGTGGATGTTAGAGCCCCAGCTTTTTAGGAATGCCCATGCCCGTAGGATGTTGCCAAATTGGCCATAATAAGCTTTGACTCGGCCAATCGACTGCGGTGGATCATAGAACTCGAAGCCCAAAGAAAGATCATTGGGATTGCGTGGGCGAATTTGTCCCAGCGGCAAGAATGGCAGCATGCGCTCTGAGCAGCCCAGTGCACCTTGGCCAGGGCCACCGCCACCATGCGGTGTGCTGAAGGTCTTGTGCAGATTGAGCTGCGTAAGGTCTGCGCCCATGGCAGAAAAAGAAATTTTACCCACGAGCGCGTTGAGGTTAGCACCGTCGATATAAAGCAGCGCGCCGACCCGGTCAAGCTCCTGCTTTATTTCTTTAATCTCTGTTTCAAAAATCCCGAGTGTATTGGGATTGGTCAGCATCAGCGCGGCGACCTCGGGCGAAAGGAGCTTTTGCAACTCCTCGCGGTCGAGGAGCCCGTCTGGGCGCGAGCGCACTTTGGCTGTCTGGAATCCCGCCATCGCAGCCGATGCGGGGTTAGTACCGTGCGCACTTTCGGGGATTATAATGGTCGTGCGCTTTTCGCCCCGGCTGAGGAAGTACTGGCGGATCATCAAAACCCCGATCAGTTCCCCATGCGCTCCGGCGGCGGGCTGCACCGTGACCGCGGGCAAATCGAGCAGGCGGCGCAGCATGTCCTCCGTTTCCCAGATGATGTGGAGCACCGGTTGCAAAAATTCGGGCGGCAGCATAGGATGCATGCCGTGCAGCCGAGCGTCTGCGGCTACATGCTCGTTGATCAGCGGGTTATATTTCATGGTGCATGAGCCTAAAGGATAAAGCCCGTCGTCCCACGAATAGTTACTCTTGGCCAGACGGTGGTAGTGGCGCACCAGCTCGACTTCCGAGAGGTGCGGGAAAGGCTGCTCTGGTGCCCGGGGGTTTTGGAGTAGTGGGTGTTTGGATTCGGCGAATTGCGCGGCCAGGCGTTCCTGTTCAGGATAGTCGCAGAGTAGGCGTTCCTTGCGTACGGTCTGGCGTGTGGTGTGGCGTTTCATGGGCTATTCCTCATCGATACGGCGCAGCACGGCCAAAAGTAGCCGCTCAAAGTCACTTTTCCGTTGGCCTGCTACTTCTATTACCTCGTTGTGGTGGAGCGGACTGCCCATGCCGGCAGCCATATTGCTGATAAGGCTTATGCCGAGAATCCGCATCCCACATTGGCGTGCGACAATTGCCTCAGGGACTGTGCTCATGCCACAGGCATCAGCTCCCAAAATGCGCAGCATGCGGATTTCTGCCGGTGTCTCATAGGCAGGGCCACTTAAAGCAGCATAGACTCCCTCGTGGCAGGGAATGCCGAGTGCCGCGGCCTCCTCTTTTGCCATGCGGCGCAGAAGTGGGGTGTAGCTTTCGCTTTGGTCCACAAAACGTTCACCCCATTCAGGATAGTGCGGACCAATGAGAGGGTTAGTTCCCATGAGATTGATGTGGTCGCTGATGAGCATAAAATCCCCCGGGCGAAATTGCGGGTTGATGCCGCCAGCAGCATTGGTCAAAATCAGCGTACGCACACCAATGGCTGCCATCAAGCGCACCCCCAGTGCCACTTGCGCCATCGAATAGCCTTCGTAGTAGTGGACACGGCCCTGCATGCACAGCACCGCTGTGTCCGCAAGAAAACCTGCGACAAATTGGCCACTGTGCCCAGGCACGGTAGACTGTGGGAAGTGCGGGATTTCGCGGTAGGCTACGACGGTTTTTTTCTCGGCACGTTCAGCAAAGGCCGAAAGCCCCGAGCCCAGCACAATCCCGGCTTGGATTGGCATCTCCACATGCTTACGCAGCACTGCTGCTGCCTCTTCGACCTGAGTCGGGGTGATAAAGTTGCCCATTACCGTTATTCTTTCAGCAACACGAAGCGTGTCTCTGGTAGGTTTTTGCGCAGCGATTCGCGGATGCAGTATTCGGTGATGCGGCGTTCGTTGGCCGCCATGCGCTCCCACACAGCCTTTTCGGTCGAGATGAAAAGTGTACCTTCATAACTCCAGATGGAACGTAGGAACAGCGGTTCTTTGAGCAGGTGGCGGGCAGCAAGGTTTTCCAACCGATCGGAAGGCCCTGCGATCAGCTCCAGCAGGATACGCCGCGCCATGGCCTCCTCGGGACTGAGTTCTTGTTCTGCGACCTTGCGCTGGGGTGGGGGAACTAGCTTTTTTACCGCAATGACTTCTTGTGCGATTTCAGCATCGCTCAACAATTTTTCTACCGCGGGCGGCGCCGTGGCTGGCTTTTGGGTTTTCTCTTCAGAATATGCTGTTTCAATTTGGGTCAATGGCAACGAGCGGGGGAAATAGAGCTCAAGCGGCATGAGGGTCACACCACGGCGCACCGATAAAAACTGCAGTGGGTTGAGCAATTGCCCAAAGCCCGTGCCGGTGAGGGAAAGAAACGCGACGAAGTCCAAAGCCAAAAGGAGCACCAAGAAACGGAAGAGGGCCAGCGGGTTACCGAGATGGCGCAAAAAGCGCTGCCACTGCCGCTCTAACTTTG